>CAYWHQ010000008.1:0-17594 GCA_964457665.1 uncultured Prolixibacteraceae bacterium
ACCCGTTCACTTGTTCACCTGTTCACCCCAAAGTGTTAAAAATTGTTAAAATATAGTACCATGTATTACATAGTACTATTTATTGTATTATATTTGCATCATGAACACAGAGAACCAGAAAGCCCAGATGCGGAAAGGAGTGCTTGAGATGTGCATCCTCTCCATCATAGCAAACCGGGATGCCTATGCCTCCGACATCCTGGAACGGCTCAAGGAGGCGGAGCTGATCGTCGTGGAGGGAACTCTTTACCCTTTGCTGACGCGACTGAAGAACGACGGTCTGACCACCTACCGGTGGGAGGAGTCCACTGCAGGTCCTCCAAGGAAGTATCATCAGATCACGGAGAACGGCCGGCTGTTGCTGGATATACTGAAGCGCGACTGGCGGGAGCTGGTCGGTTCGATCGGCAATCTTATCGGAAATGAGTAAATTACAATATAGCTTAAGTCCATGAAAAAAACATTAACCATCAATCTAAGCGGGGCAGTCTTCCACATCGATGAGGATGCATTTCACCTCCTTGGGCAGTACCTGGAAAGCCTGCGCCGTCATTTCAGTCCCGACGAAGGGATGCAGGAGATCGTGAACGACATTGAAAGCCGGATTGCCGAGATCCTGACTGAGCGGCTCAATGGCCGCCAGGTAGTAACCATCGAAGATATCCGCGAGATCATGCGGGTTATGGGTCAGCCTGCCGAGATCGACGACACGGCTCCGGTAGCGGATCCTCTGACTGCAGGCGAATCCGTGAAGGGGCCTAAGCGTTTCTTCAGGGATCCGGAGGAGAAGGTCATTGCCGGCGTATGCTCGGGAATTGCCGCCTATTTTCATCTCGATCCCGTCTGGATCCGGCTGTTGTTTATCCTGACGCTATTTGCCGGTGGTGCAGGGGTACTTATCTATATCATTCTCTGGATTGTAATGCCTGAAGCGCTTACAACCACCGAGAAGCTGATGATGCGTGGTAAACGGGTGACCATCAGCAATATTGAACAGTCGGTTCGGGAAGAATTCGGCGAGATCCGCGACCGGATCGGGAAAAAACGGCCGGGTGAGCCAGGATCTAAGGCAGGAGTACCACCCCAGCCCACCTTTTTCGAGACCCTCTTCAAGGGGATCGGAGAGATATTGCGGTTCGGAATAAAGATTCTGGTGATCCTGATCGGTGTTATCATGCTGCTGATGGGAATCTTCCTGCTGCTGTTAATTCTGCTGGTGTCCTTTGGCTGGAGCGGTTTTCCCGGAGAGATTGACGGGGCACTCATCATGTCGGCCCCTGAGATGGCCCGCCTTATGTTCGGATGCAATGTGGATATTGCCCTGATTCAGATCATTGTGGTGATGTTACTGGGAATCCCGATCATCATGCTGCTTTACAACGGGGTCAGGATGGTCTTCAAGCTTGAGCGGGTACGTCATCTCAGCCTGACCCTTTTCAACATCTGGGTTGTGGTGATCCTTATCGCAGCCTTTCTGGGGGCGAAGAGCTTCAACCAGGTCAGATCCGAGTACAGGACCCGTACGGAGGTAAGCATTCCGGTCCCGGACGGGGATACGCTATTCCTGGCCTTCCGCGACGAAGCTGCTGCAGTGGAACTCCTGTCAAGGGACCAGTATTCCATTTTCGATGAGTTCAGGGTCATTCCCTTGCATGATACCACCCTCGCGTTCATTCCCTCATTCTGGTTGGCGGAGAGTTCCGACTCCACCTGGAAGGTCTATGTGAACCGGATCTCCAGGGGGAAATCGAAAAGCGATGCCCGGGTCAGGGCAGAAAACATCCATTTCGGTGTGACTGCCGTGAAAGACACACTCTACCTTGAACCGGTCTATCTCATCCCGCGTAAAGAATGCTGGCACGGAGAGGAGATCAACCTGCAGTTTTTCATTCCAGAAGGAAAATATTTACAACCGGTTGGAAGTGTAAGGGAGATAATGCCCTGGTGGGGATACCGGTGGGTGGGGGAGTGAGGAATGGAGAATGGAGAATGGAGAATGGAGAATTGAGAATGAAATCCTCCGTCCCCAATCACTAATCACTAATCACTAGTTAATTCCGCAGCTTCCTCAGATTCTCCAGCGCTTCCGGTACAAATTTGTGGACCTGAGATACCAGTTCACAGGTTTCGAGATCACCGCATTCGGCGCAGGTCACAAATCCCCTGTCGTCGGCACATTTGCGGATCTTGCATTCGGAGACATGGCCCAGCTTGACACCCGGCATACGGCATCCGGTGCAATTGATCATCCCGGCGGTAATCTCGGCATTGTATTGAACCTTCCATTTTTCGGCAGTCTCGGCCCTGAGGGCATCGTCATTGTTGATCGTGGCAATCCGGGCTTCGCATGCTCCGCAATTCAGCCCGCAGCAGGAGATAAGTTGTTCCATGGGATTTGAATCAGGTTTGGTTGTTTCTCCAGAGAACCGGCCGGCTGATGGTCAACCGGATCCCCTTACGTTTCTTATAATACAAAGTTCCTAAAATTACCAGTGCGATCGTCATGCCCCTGAAAATATTCGGCCAGAGTCCCCCCATGGCATTGTCGCTGACGGAAAAGAGTAACCAGGAGAGGTTCATCATCAGGTGCAGCAACACGGGAACCCAGAGGTTGTAGGACCATTCCGCAAAAATCCATGCGAAGAGCGCCCCGCCCATAAGCGTGGTGATAAAGACCCCTGTGAGGGTCCACGGATCGCTGCTCTGATAGAGATGACCTGCAGCAAATAATATTGCACTGATGACCACTGAAGGGATAAAACCCATCCTTGCAAACCGGAAGAGCTGTCCGAATAAAAATCCCCGGTAAACCACCTCTTCGAAGAATGGGGCAAACACCACCAGGATTACAATCCGGTTGATAGTAACCTCCGTATCGAATCGGAATAGCAGGGAGGACCCCAGCCACATCGGGATGGTTGCAATCAACGAAACAATTACAGCGACCGGAAAATTTCCCTGCAGGCCTGAAGCGCCTGAAACGTTGCCGGATCTGTGCAGGTAAAACATCACCAGGATCAGGGGAATGCACCGTACGACCGACATGATAAAGTAAGCCGGAAGAGGCCCCGGGGTGATGCCATTTAAAATATCGAACAACTCCTGCGCCCCATAAAGACCCGAGAGGTAATACACAGCAAATCCTGCCAGTATAAGTGCCACCCTGATTCCCGATCCTTTCATTCAGAAAATTTCAGCAAAGTTAACCTTTGAGTCCACTTTTAAAAAAGTAGTTTAAGCAAATGACAAACTTAACCGCAAAGGCGCTAAGGTCGCTATGAAATATTTATAACCCTTCGCGTCTTTGTGTTTTTGCGGTGAAAAAAACTTAAAGCATTCTTTCACGAAGAATACACGAAGTCCGCGAAGAACCTAATTCGTAAATCGTAAATTGTACATCGTAAATTCAATTCCCGTTCACCCGTTCACCAAAACCCTCTATCTTTGCAAAAACCTCCCTGTATGACGATATCGGAGATAGAAGCCGGGATTATTGAGGAGTTCTCGGCACTGGATGACTGGATGGATAAATACGATTACCTGATTGAGATGGGGAAGTTGCTTCCGGCGATTTCAGACCAGTACCGGAACGATCAGCATGTCATCTCCGGATGCCAGTCGAAGGTATGGCTTCACGCGGAATACCGCGACGGGAGGGTCTGGTTCACGGCCGACAGCGACGCGATCATCACAAAGGGGATTGTTGCCCTGCTCATCCGGGCTTTGTCGGGCCAGCCGCCTATGGATATTACCGATGCCGGACTGGGATTCATTGATGTGATCGGACTCCGGGAGCACCTTTCTCCAACCCGTTCCAACGGGCTCAATGCCATGATCAAACAGATGAAGCTCTATGCTACGGTTTTCAGGATGAAGAATCCCCAGTTCAGCCAATCTTGACAACTTTTCTCGCCTCCTGTATTTCGCCGGTCCGCAAGCGGAACACGTAAATCCCTGCAGGATAATCCGACAGGTCAATCCGGAGGTGGTTTCGGCCTTCCGGGTATGCTCTTTGAGGCTGTGAATGATACACCCTGCCCTGAGGATTGCAGATCGACCAGTCGACGGTGCTGTGTACCGTCAGGTTAAACTCTACGTGCAGGAAACGTTCGACCGGATTGGGATAGCAGATTATTGACGTTTGGGTGGGCTTTGCAGCGGGTGATGTCCCAAGGTAGGCACAGGGCTGTTGGGGATCCCAGATCCTGATCCTTTCCGAGCTGATGTAGCCGTCGCCATAAGGCACAAAATACCAGTAGGTTCCCGTGTCGGTTACCGGGATGGAGGGGGTCAGGGCGCCGGTAGACCAGAAATAGGTGGGATGGCCCGGTTCACCGACCAGGTAGGCTGTATCGTCGGCCATGATGCAATCAACATAGGGCCTGGGGAATGCCCATGGAAGGTCCGGGTAGTTGAAGGCCCTGTAGCTCGTGTAGTCCATCGGGCAGTTGATCTCAATAATTTTGGAATGGTCTTGTTTCACCATCACAAGCCAGGGGTTGTCGCCCGGACAATTTCCGAAATCTATCAGATGATCGCCACCCTCCAGCACCTGGTGGTTGCCCACCGAATTGCTGTACATGGCGGAGTCGGGAATGTATTCCCAAACCAGCGTGGCTGTTTTGGCCGTTTCGTCCAGCGCGTACTCCAGGGCACGGGCTACCGGAGAAGGGTGATAGCGGCCATTGTCGAACAGGGTTACATGGCCGTTGGCGATCCTGCGGATGTCATGCTGTCCGTTAAACCGCAGGGGATCATTCAGAAAAGTGAACTGGTTTCGTTTTCCGCCAAAACGCCAGAGGATCTGCCCCGTCTGCCGGTCGATCTTGGTCACTTCATTGAAATGGCGAAGGGAAACCATTATGTTGCCGTCATGGTCCAATGCCACGGCATTGGCATGGGTCCAGTCGACTTTCGAAGGACTGCTGAGCCAGACGGAGTCCACATCAGAAAAATCATAATGGTCATGACCTTTCCATTCCCATACCAGATTTGTCGCCGGATCGAACTCCTGGATCACGATTCCGATGACCTCCGCACTGGTACTTCCCGGATTGGTATGAAAAGGACCGAACCAATGGTATGATGAAAGATTCATATACCTGGATTCCTGTCCCATCAGCAGATAATTTCCGTTTGGAAGGATTTGCAGATCGTGCACGTCCACCGCATACCCATTTACGGTGCTGATGGAGTCAACCACTGTAAAAGTACTGTCCATGATACAGAAATGGTTCAGGTAGCGTGAAAAGTAACTCATCCGCCCATCTGGTTGCAGTTTGAAATCTTCGGTGGTGGTATTGCTGATATTGAAACCCGGCAGGAGTCTGTAAAAAATCACGTTGCCGTAACGGTCAAGGATCATCTGGGGATGACTGTAAACAAATGGGCCGAAGCTGCGGTATGGAGCCAGGAAGAAAAATCCGCCCGTAGCAGCCGAATCGTGGATATCAATGAGCAGGGGGGGAAGGCTCTGTGATTTCATCTCCCCGGCCTGTAACAATATAAGAGAAAAAACCGTTGCAACCACAACTGCCGTAATCATTCCTCTGATATTCATCGATACCTCCATGTTTTTTCTACAACAATCCCAGTTCAGCCAGGGCCTCCTCTGATAGCATATCCTTATCCCAGGGCGGTTCGAATACCAGATCCACCATGACCTCATTCACTCCTTCCACAGTTTTTACCGCGTCCCGCACTTCACCTGGGATGCTTTCCGCCACCGGACAGTTGGGGGAGGTCAGGGTCATCCGGATATAAACGTCTGACCGGTCGTTTATCTTCAGTTCATAGATCAGTCCGAGATCATATATGTTCAGCGGGATCTCCGGATCGTGGACATTCCGGAGCGCCGCGATCACTTTTTCTTCCAGCGGGGTATAATGAATGCCGGCCATAGGTCAAAGATTTTTTTACAAAAGTAACACGATAGAGTAAAATGTAACCGTAATTCGCTATTTTCGTCAAACAGAAAAATTTTTAAAAGATGGAAAACGAGATCAAAAGACTTTACCGGTCCGCCAAGGATAAGGTGCTGGGAGGAGTATGCGGGGGGCTGGCCAAATATTTCAATGTCGACCCGGTACTGATCAGGGTTCTTTGGGCCATATCCTTCTTTTTCGGAGGCGCAGGGCTGATTGCATACCTGGTCGCCTGGATCATCATGCCGGAAGAACCAGTAGCATAAAACATTTTTTCTACCTTTGCAACAAGTATTGCTTGTTCAATGACGCCTGCCACCGGACCCCTGTTGTCTTCCGTCCATTCGCCTGAAGATCTCAGAAAACTCAAGCTGGAGGATCTTCCTGCGCTTTGTTCCGAGATACGTGATTTTATTATCGAAGTGATGTCGGTGAATCCAGGCCATCTGGGTGCCAGCTTAGGGGCTGTGGAGCTGGCCGTGGCAGTTCATTATGTTTTTGAAACACCTGACGACAAGCTGATCTGGGACGTGGGGCACCAGGCCTATGCCCACAAGATACTTACCGGCCGGAGGGATTCGTTCCACACTATTCGTACCTTGGGCGGACTGAGCGGTTTCCCGAAGATGACCGAGAGCATTTTCGACGCCTTTGGAACCGGCCACTCCTCCACCTCCATCTCGGCTGCCCTTGGGATGGGAGAGGCTGCCAAACTCATGAACGATCCCGACCGGCACCATGTGGCTGTGATCGGCGATGGCGCCATGACCGGTGGAATGGCGATGGAAGGACTGAACAACGCGGGGGTCTCCAATGCCAATGTGCTGGTCATCCTGAATGATAATCAGATCGCGATCGACAAGAATGTCGGAGCCATAAAGGATTATCTGGCCGATATCACCACCTCCCGGACCTACAACAGGGTGCGGGATAAGATATGGCTTTTGATGGGAGGGGGCACCAGATACGGCAGCAATTCCCGTGCGATCGTCAAACAGCTCGGATTTGCCCTGAAGGGAACCCTGCTCAAACCCAGCAACCTTTTCGAAGCTTTCAACTTCCGGTATTTCGGTCTGATCGACGGGAATGACGTGATCCGGCTGGTCAATATCCTCCGGGATATCCGGCATATCAAAGGTCCCAAGATTCTACACGTACACACGGTGAAGGGAAAAGGACTGGAGGTCGCCGAGAAAAACCAGACCACCTTTCATGCACCCGGCCTTTTCGACAAGAAAACCGGCGAAATCCGTGAAGAGAGGTGTTCAGGACAGGCGCCTAAATACCAGACGGTGTTCGGGCGAACCATGATCGAGCTTGCGGAACAGAATCCCAGGATCGTTGGCATCACTCCGGCCATGTCGACCGGTTGTTCGCTGAATCTCATGATGAACAAAATGCCCGACCGCACCTTTGATGTCGGGATTGCCGAGCAGCATGCCGTCACCTTTGCCGCGGGCCTTGCCGCGGCCGGGATGATCCCTTTTTGCAATATCTATTCTTCTTTCCTGCAAAGGGCTTACGACCAGGTGATCCACGACGTGGTGCTGCAAAACCTCCCGGTTGTCTTTTGCCTCGACCGGGGAGGACTGGTGGGCGAGGATGGCCCTACCCACCACGGCGTCTACGACCTCTCTTTTTTGCGCTGCATACCGGGTCTGACCCTGGCTTCACCGATGAATGAAGAGGAGCTGCGCAACATGATGTACTCGGCACAGCTGGAAGGAGCGGGGCCCTGGGCAATACGCTATCCCAGGGGAAGAGGTGTTATGGCTGACTGGAAGCGACCTTTCCGCGAACTTGTGCGGGGTAGGGGAAGAATGTTTCGCGACGGCAAGGAGGTTGCCATCCTGACCATCGGTCACACGGGGAACATGGCCATGGCTGCCTGTGACCTGCTTGCCGGCGAACAGATCACCCCCGCGGTGTACGACATGCGGTTTGTGAAACCACTCGATGAGGAGCTGCTTCACTCTATAGCTGATGGATTCAACCGGATCATAACCGTTGAAGACGGTACCGTGGTCGGCGGGTTCGGCAGCGCCGTGCTCGAGTTTATGGCCATGAACGGATATTCTCCAACCTTGCGCCGGCTTGGTGTACCCGACCGTTTTATCGGCCATGGCCCACCGGAGCTTCTTTATCAGGAATGTGGTTTCGATGCGACCGGGATTGCAGCCGCCGTTAAAGATTTACTGAAATGAAAGCGGTGGTTACCGGCGCCTGTGGCGCCATCGGGAAAGCCATCGCAGCCGGTCTGGCCCGGCATGGGTTTGAAGTTCTGATGACGGGCCGCGATGAGAAAAAACTCAGGCGGGTCATGGAGGAGATCAGGAAAACCTTACCCGCATCCCAGCTGGAGGTTTACCCTGCCGACCTTTCATCGGAGAAGGAGATCAGCGACCTTGCCGCAGCCTGCCCGGGACCGGTCAATGTTCTGGTCAATAATGCCGCAACGGCGCCCGTGCAGAGGATCATCTCCGTAGAGGGAATCGAAATGCAGTTTGCCGTCAACGTCCTTGGATATTACAGGATGATCCACCATTTCATCCCCCTTATGACCCAACGCTCCTCTGCCCGGATTGTTAATGTGGCAAGCTATTGGGCCGGAGGCTACGATCCTGACGATCCGGAATTCCGGATCCGGCGCTACGATAACGATACCGCCTACCGGCAGTCAAAACAGGCGAACCGGATGATGACGGCAGGCTGGGCCAAGACATTAAGGGATTCCGGGATCACAGTGAATGCCTGCCATCCCGGGGACGTCAATTCGAAATTGAGCAACGATCTGGGATTCGGAGGTCATGAAACACCGCAACAGGGCGCCGGTACACCTGTCTGGCTGGCTGTTTCGGAGGAGGTGAAGGATATGACGGGACTCTATTTCGAGCATCGACGAAAAACCGCCTGCCCTTTCATGCAGGATCATCAGTTGGTACGTCATCTGATGGAACTGTGCGCCTCCCATGTCGTTTACTCATCATCTGACCGGCCAGGGCCAGCAAAGCGCTGAGGAAAAGAGGAAGAGGAAATCCCAGAAAGAGTAAAATCTCTTTCCATCCACCACCCAGCGGGACTGCTTCGTAATAATACATCAGCATATAACCCATCCCTCCCAGTCCGGCCGCACCGGCCAAAGGCCAGCGCATGGCAATCAGCCAGGCGAGCATGAGAAAAAAGAGAGGCATCAGGTCGATCAGAAATATCTCTATCTGGACACCCAGCTTCCGTGACGGTTCGAAAGTGCTGAGCGCATGGATCAGAATCAGGGTCATAACAAAGAAAGCGAGCCAGGTAATGATCCTTGGAATCAGGGGTCCTTTGGTAAAAACCTGTTCTGGCGTCACCATCCGGGTAATGTTTGGATTCAGAATACCAGGACCTTGACGGCGCCTGAATATTGTGGCGCACGAACACGCAGGACATACATACCTCTGGCCAGGCCTGAAAGACTGACATCACCGATACCGCCGGCGACTGTGACATTCCGTATCCTTATGATATTTCCGGCGATATCTGAAATATCCAGCGTATACTTTCCATCGGGCAAACCGGAAAGGTAGGCCTTTTCGCTAACAGGATTCGGAAATACTTTCAGATGGATGGGTGTGGAGGGATCCGGGACGGCTAAGGCACTGACAACGCTGATATAGGACTTCTTTTTCAGCGTTCTTTGCCTGATGCCGTCGGATACGGCGAGTTCCACGTCATATTCGCCGGGCGTCAGGTATTGAACCAGGGGCGAAGCAAGATCGGAGGTAGCCGGTTGCGCTCCTTCAAAGGTCCACTGGCGCAAGGTGATGCCGGGATAGGAATCGTCGTGGAAAAGGATGGAGGTGCCTGGTGTGATGCATAGTGTGTCGGCGTGAAAGAGCGGATAGGGACCTGCATAGTTGATATCCATGAAGGCGAGATATCGTTTCATCAGCTCGGTCTTCTGTGATGGGAAAAGTGTGTCGTGAAGACTTTCGAACCGGAACAGCGAAGCGATCACCCTGTACGCATCCTTTGCGCATGCAAAGCCAAGCGTCTTGCTGGTACTGTCGTGGTCGTGGAAAAGACGAAACCCCGGCTCTTTCAACAGGATCAGCTGTTTGGCGTAGAGCTGATCGTCGTGGATCATAAAATCCATATCGGCAGTAAATCCTTCTGCCGAACCAATGATCCTGGATACTTTCTTATGGGTTCCGGTAGAGGTGGTATACCTGTACATCAGGAACAACTCCTGATTCTTAACCAGGTTCCAGCGGGATGGATAGAGCTCCGTGTAAAGATTCCCTCCGTCACGGAGCCAGGCGGCAAAACGGTGCTGCTCTTCCGGAGATACAGATCCGTATACGCCGAGAATCAGAAAGAGGGACCTGAATGGGCTGAAATCGGCAGGAACAGCGGTATAGACGGGAGCATCGATCCCCAGCTCTTCCAATGACCTGCGGATTGCTTCAGCACACTGGGTGTCGTTTTCCAGATTGACGACAGCAACCGGGAAGCGTCCGGTGCGGAGCGTGAAGGGAAGAGATTTTACAACCCCTCTGTCGTCGCGGAGCTCAAGAGTAAAATGGCTGATTTCTCCTGGGTTACAGTTTCTGGATGCTTTCAGTGAATAGGATAGCGGGAAGCAGCTTTTACCTGGCAGGTCGGCGACGGGCAAAGAATGGCTGCCGTTGATGGCGACCAGGGTATCGTGGGGAATGAGGATCGCCGTGAGTCCCTTCAGTCCCGCCGATCCCGTATTGATGATCTCCATGTTCAGCGAGGCAATCTCTCCCGGATCGATAAAACCGTCGGCTCCATCGTTGATATACGGGGTGGTGATGTGTATGTCGGGTGCCGGAATACTGAATACCAGCTCCCGGTTGAGTTGGTACGATCCGCCTGTGACCGACATCTCAAATCGGATGTTGTCGCCTTCTGTCAATGTCACTGACGGCGTGAAACGGAATGCCGAATCGATCCTGACGGTGTTTCCGGCGCCTGCCGTTTCAACCCATGCGGTGCTGTCGGTCACCCCGGCTCCTCCATCAAGGCTTCGAAGCACCAGGAAAAGATTTTCCGCCGGAAGAGCGCCCCGGTTGATAATTTCGGCTGCCAGCGGGGTGGAATTATCCGGCAAAGGCAGGTGTTCCTTTCCCGGATAGAGAAATGCATCCATCGCCAGGGATCCGGCCAGGGTGAAATCCTTCGTGTCGGATATGCCATACCGGTCGGTGACCTTTACCGACAGAGAATAGACCTCCTGTCCGGACAGCGGAGCCGGGATCACCAGACCACCGGAGGTGATCCTGATCCCTTCCTGTTGCGGTACGGGGGTGTAGCGGTAGCTTTTTGATTCGAGCAGGCGGGAGTTTTTCTGCTCCTCCAGCAAAAAGTTGTGCTGATCTCCTGCCGATAACCCCGTGAATAGCCTCCAACCGTTGGGGGTGATATCCATTGTGTGGTAATAAAAAGTTATCTCCCCGTTCCGGCAGAGTTTTGCCGAAAAAAAGTTGACGGAGGAGAGCGGATACCAGTCGGAGGGTATTTTCCACCAGACCTGCACCCAGTCGGGATTTTCTGCATACCATATTCCGTAACCCGAACCTGGGGTTCTCCAGTAATGACGGCTGAAAGCCGGCGCAATGACCGGAATCCCTTTCAGCATCCTGATGCCGTCGTTCAGATACGGAAAGGGCATGGAGACCGGGTCGCAGGTTATCATCCCGAAGATGTTGACATATAATGAGTCGTAATTCTTTCCATAGAAAGGAAAGGAGAAAGGGAGGTTGATCACCGAGTACCCGATCCACTCGTTGACGGGCATGATCTGCTGACCGGCGGGTTCGGGAAATGGCTCACCGGTCTCTTTTCTGGTCACCGGAAGGTTCAGACTCCATTCATAGGGTGGAGTGCCGCCTGTCGCGGTCATCTGAAAAGGTTGCGGATCCTCCTGAAGCGGAGGAATGCCGGGTGTGGTGATCCCAACCTTGTCGAACAAGGGGGTCCAGACTTTAGAGAGGAGCAGCTTTTCTCCCGAGAAGATGGGCTGAACCTTATCCGATACGGGAATGTCCCAATCGATGGTGTGGTCGAAAAAGGAGAGCTTGTGAACATACCCTTTGATCACTTCTTCCGCCGGGAGCGCCTCGGCCACCAGAAAGAAACGCGCCGGCATCCCGGGCTGGCAGTATGACAGGAGCGGGGTAAGATCCAGCGCGAGTTCGAATGGGGCGGCCGACATCGCCGTATCCACCCCTCCGAAAGTATGGTTCCCGCCTTGATAATTAAAGGCAGGGAAGGAGATCTCATGTTCAGGGTAGTCGTGGGCCGTATCCGCGCTTATCCCTGCACGGATACTGATCTGGTCCCTGTGGTGTGAGGAGACGCTCAGGCTCATCGTGAAGAGCGGCTGGTAGATGGGATCCGGCTCCGGTATGACCACACATTCACTCCATAATCCGCCCTCCCCGTTTTTTTTGACCATGGTACTGTATGGAACATAGAACCATCCTTCTCCCTGCCACTCGGGCCCGAAGGTGTTGGCAACCTTGAAAGCTCCGAATTCCCTGTCGAGATCATTCACCAGTCCGTCGCCATTAATGTCGGGGTGGTTGGTGTATTGCCCGTCGCCGTTGATGTCGTACCGCACCGAATCATGATATCCGAATACCAGGAAACCGTGATTGGCATTGGAAAGGAAAGAAAGGATCAGCGGTTTGCCTGCTTCGGGAGTTCCCTCCGGAAAATACTGGAAATTATAGGTGATCGCGGTGGTCATTACAGCCATCCCTCCGGTAGAGGATCCGTCGAGATGATCATAGAGGTACTGCCTGAGGGTGTTGATCCCGCTGTCGGGGGTAAGCCGGATCACACTGATTCCTTTCAGCCTGTTTTGCATCGCTTTCCGGTAGATATCCGCACCCGAAATCCATTTGACCACGGCATTGAGCGTATCGGGATAGACGTCATCATTGACATGTCCCATCTCGCGGATGATGTCGAAGCTTTCGAAGTAGCTCACCCCGTCGTTGCTGCCGTTGTTCAGGAGGCTGTAAGTAAAGTGTACGGGGTACAGGTTGCCTGGTGTGGCAGGCAGGTCTCTCAGACGGTTGATCTCGTAACAGTAATTATGGCAGATTGCGCTGACCTGCTGGCAGGTTGCAAATCTACCCTGGTCGCAGATGCCGGGAAACCAGGGCAGTACGGAGTTGTCGACTGTAACGGGAAGTGTCAGCTTCCGATTGTTCTCACCGGTGGTGAGATTCTTACACCTTGAGATCCGGTTAAGGTCCCAGGTTCCCGGTTGGTACTGGCCCTGCGAAAACATGGCCAGAAAAAGAATAATAAGGGTGGTAAAGGTTTTCATAGAAAAGCTACATAACGGACTGATATATTGATTCTGATCTTTTCTAACGAAGCAGTTGCACGGTCCCCTTGTCCGAAAATTGATCGTTTCCCGGTTCTTCGGATTCCCATACGGCTTTCCATGTATAGACACCGGCCGGTGCTTCGGCGTTGCCTGTCCGTCCGTCCCAACCTGTTTCAAATGAATCGGTTGAAAACAGAAGCGTTCCCCACCGGTCGTAGATCTCCATCCGAAATCGTCCGATACTGATTCCACGGGGTTTGAAGAAGTCGTTCAAACCATCGCCGTTGGGGGTGAAGGCATTCGGGAACCAGAGTTTCGACGGGCAGTTGAACATCGTAACACTGTCGCCCGCGGTGCATCCGTTCACGGTCACCAGCACCCAGTAGAGGCCCGGCTCATTGGCAGGATGGGTGGAATCGGCAGATCCGTCCTGCCATTCGTAGGTACCCCCGGGGCTGGTGGCGTGCAGGATGATCTCTACACCGGGGCAGAGGGTGGTATCATGGCCCAGGCTGATTGCCGGCAGTGGTTTTACTGCCAGGTGCGTGGTGACGATGCTGTCGCAGCCGGCCGCCGACTGCAGGCTGTCGTAATAGGTGCCGGGATCGGTCTGCCAGTCGTGCTGCGCCCAATATCTTTGCCCCTGGCAGATAGAGGTATCAACCGTTACTGTCATCGACTGGACGGTTGTCACCCGGACAGAGTCCTCCGCCTCGCAGCCGAAACGGTTGGTCACATGCAGGCGGTAGGTTCCGGAGTCGCCGACAGTGATGGCAGGTGTGGTGTCGCCGGTGTTCCACAGGTATTGGGAATAAACCGAATCGGGTTGCAGAAGGGTGGATGTTCCGGCACAGATTTGCCGGTCGGGACCAAGTTCCACCGTCAGGGCCGGGATTACGGTAATGGGTTTGCAGCTCTCCTGCACGCTCTGGGTAAGTCCCGTGTAGGTGAAGTTGATGTTGAAGGTACCCGGGTAGAGGTAGTGGTAGGGGGCAGGGTTCCACACCGTGTCGCCCGGCCGGGAGGCCGCATCGCAGGGAGGAAACCAAAGGACCGAAAGGCTGTTGTTGCCCTGGCTGGTGGCCAGGAAAAAGAGGGTGTCGTAGACCCGGATGAAGTTGGAGGCGCCGTAAGGCTGCGAGAGTGTTCCGGTGTTGGGAACGGTGGCTGAGGTTACCGGACCGGTCACCCCATCCGGGAAGATGAGCTGTACCAGTTCGCTGCTTCCCGGACCCTGGTTGAGGATATAGCCGTTCACCTCCTGGCAGTCGCCCGAGAGGGTGAGGCCGGTATTCCGGTTCAGGAGGTTGCCCGGGTTCCCGAGGTTTATCCCCGATGGCTGGTTCGTGATCGCGTTGCCGAAGTCCACCCGGCTGAGGGTGTTGTCGCCGCTGTTGGAGACAAAGAGGAACCAGTTTCCCCCTTCCTGTACCAGGGAGATACCGGTCGGACCGTTGAACTGGGCCACGTTGCCCAGGTTGGTCACCTGGGGCGGGGAGGTCAGTCCGTTGATGAAATGAAGCCTGGAGAGGCTGTTCCCCAGCGAGTCGGTGCTGAACCCAAACCATGTATTGACTACTTTGAACATCTTCAGGTCGGAGGTTCCGAAGACATTGGGGAACGGGGTGTCGGGCCCCACGGTTGGGATCCCGGTCCGGAGGTCGGTTCCAAAGTTCAGCCGGTACATGGTGCTGCCGTCGACCACAAAGGCATACCAGTTCCCGGTCTCCTGCACCACCTGAATCCCCCGGAGTTTCCGGGTAAGCACGAAGAGGTTGGCAAACTGGGAGGTTTCCAGGGGAGGATTATAGAAAGAGTGACCGTGGTAATAGCGAACGATGGAGGAGTCGCCGGTGCAGGTGATGAAGGAATAACAGTCGAGCCCGTTCCTGACCAGGTGGATGTAATACGGGCTGTTGAGGTAACCCGAGGGATTACCATGGTTGATCCCGAGTGGGGTCTTGCCCCCGTCGCCGGAACAGAAACTCCAGGTGAAGCTGGTACCGGAAACCGGTGAGGAGAGCTGAACAGTGAGCTCCTGTTCCACGCATACGGTATCGGGCGCAAGGATCTGGGCCGTTGCTGAAAGGGTATGCAGGCAGAGCAGGAAAATCAGGTAAAAATGCTTGCCTAAAGCCTTTTTTTGACCAGGTTCCATGATTCAGTGATGAGAAAACTCTCGTCCATATGACCCACCATTTCGGTAAACTTCTTCATGGGAATGGAGAGGGTCAGGATATCTTTGGGCACACAGGGGCGGGCGGAAACGTCGAACATGCCAAGCACGGCCTGCTGGTCCTTCTGATCGGCCTGTCGCAGGATCTGGTAAACGATGGAGCCACATCCCGAGTTGAAGGGGGCGATCACCCCGGCGCCGTCGGAGCGGTTGTAATTGGCCAGGGTAAAGAGGCCGGAGAGTACGTCGGGTTTGGCGAAGAAGATCACTCCCAGGGGCTGGTCCTGCTTTTGCAGCTGGTCGAACCTTTTGAAGATGATGTACTTTCCCGGGGCCGGAAGGCAGGGCCATGTTTTCAGCAATGCTTTCACCTGGCCGGGAGTTCTGATATAACGCTCGCCTTCCACTTCGTTTTCAAGACCTTTCGAAAGGAAATGTTCGAAATGGGGACGCAGTTTATCGGCGAAGCCTAAATAGCGGCTGGCGCCTCCGCATTTTACGGTGCCGGTGCTCCATGCAAGGGGAGTACCTTTGCGCACGATGGCGAGTTCACAGATGATGCAACTCCGCTCCTTCGGGAGGTTGGCCCTGCGAACAGAACCGGGATCGTCGGTATAGTAAAAGGCAACCGGAAGCGGGGATTTACCGAAGTACTTTTCCCAGCGTGAAAGAAATTCTTTTTGAAGGGTGAGGTTCATGGGATATCGGATTAATAGCTGCAAAGCGCCGGAAGGGTTCCGTCGTATTTTTTACTGGCAACACACCTGAGCATAAAGTCGGCCACATCGGCACGGGGGATCTTCCAGGAGGTGGGTTTCCCTTCCCGCACCTTGTAGGTATTCGTTTTGGGGGCCATGGTCAGCCCCACGGGCCTTACAATGACCCACTCCAGATCGCTCTCCCGGATCAGCTTCATCTGCCTCTTCTTGTCCTCGAAAACCTCTTTCAGCAGCAGGGGGATCATGATCTTTCCGAACAGGAAACCGCCGTCGTCGCCCAGGATGCCTGCTGACGATTCACAGATGAACCGTTTCACGTTCATCTCCTTCATGGCCCGGATGATGTTTGCCGTGCCTTCCGAAAGGACCGTGGTATATTTCCTTGACTCGACGCCCAGCGCAGAGATCACGGCATCCTGGCCTTCCACCGCAAGTTTTACCTTTTCATAATCCAGGACATCGCCCTCCACCACCTTCAGATTCGGGTGGGTGATGGTGACTTTGGCGGCACTGCGGGCAAAGGCGGTCACCTGGTGCCCCTGGTGAAGGGCCTGGTAAACTGTAAGAATACCCGTCCTGCCGCTCGCGCCGAAGATCGCTATTTTCATCGGAGAGTTTTTGCGAAGATAGAAAAAAAAGCGGAATGGTTGATGGCGGAGTGGCGGAATGGAGGTAGGAAAGTAGGAAAGTAGGGAGGTGTGGGAGTATGAGGGTATGGGAGTATGAGGGTATGAGGGTATTGTTCATCCTTTAACTCGTTCAATCGTCCACTCATTCATTCAGTCACTCAGTCACTCATTCACTCATTCACTCAGTCACTCATTCACTCAGTCACTCAGTGCCCTGTGCTCACTCGACCACAAACTTCTCCGAAGCCACCAGGACTCCCTTTGACAGCATTCTCACTATGTAAATCCCTGGCGGCCAACCGGAAACATCAACCTGTAATACTTCGCTGGCTATGGTTACAACCCGTCGCTCCTGAACCTGACCATAAATGTTGTAAAAAAGAAGCTCCGTGCCTTGTTTGAAGTGGTCTCCGGTTATTGTCAGATTAAGGACATTAATGGCAGGATTTGGGAACAGAATCATTTTCCCCTTTTGAGCAGGAACCACCTCTTCCTCCTCCACATTCACCCAGCAATAGGAAGGAGACTCGCATCCGAGACTGTCAACCTTGATGACCCAGGTGCTTTGTGGACCGGGATCGGGATAAACCGGATTAACATAACCGCAGGCAATAAAACCACTGTCGTTCGTATGAACAATATCATATAAGAAATTAGTGCTGTTTTCACCCTGAACAAGTGAATATTCCCTATACCATAAACTATCCCCCTCGGCATTTGTCAATATAATCCTGCCGATACGAGGTTCGGGACCACTACCCGGGTAATACCTGTAACCAGAGCCTGTTGCTGCTATTT
>CAYWHQ010000009.1:0-17466 GCA_964457665.1 uncultured Prolixibacteraceae bacterium
AGAAAGGCCCGGAACCCTGTTTTCCCGACAGGTTCAGCAGTGGCCAGAAGCAAAGGCAGCAGCAAAAGGGGAAGCTTTATCCGAAGATCCCTGAATGCGTAGTCAAAATCGGTGGTATAAAGAAGCCCGGCGATATGAAGAAAATACACCGTGGTAAATATCAAGGCCGGCCGGTTGCGGAAGAGGCTGACAAACCCATTGTATACCGTCCGGATTATTTCCACAACGATCCACGGAAGGATCATAAAAGTAATGGTTCCATTTCTGCTCCTGCCTATTTTATTGGATAGCAGATCATAATCCAGCCGCCCTACCAGCCAGGCCCCGGCAATAATGAACTGGCTTACGCTTATCACATATTTCGAGAAGGGGAGCACTGCCAGGAGCACCGCGACCCCAAACAGAAAGACCAGTCTGCTGAAATGCTTTAATATATCTGCCATCACACTCAGGGTAACCGTTTTGCGACGTATCTGATCAGCTTAAGCCTGAAACGGAGATAGCTGTCTGTTCCTTTGATATCAATCCTTTGTATCTGATATGGATCCCTGAGTGGCCAGGGATTTACCCTGTTGCCGATACGTAAGGCAAAATCCAGTCCCATACGCCGAAAGATACCTGTCATTCCTTCCAGTCTGCCTTTGTCCTTCCTGGGGAGAGCCCCGAATGGATACGCCAGTACCCTGATGTAAGGAATACCTGCACCAGAAAGATACTGAAAACAAAATCCGAGATCTTTTTCGATGGCCTGATCATCCATTTCTGCATAGCTGGTATGGGCAAAGGAATGGATCCCGATCTCCGTATGGCCGGCCATCGATATATCCTTTAACTCCTCGCTGGTCAAAATGGGTTCATTCCCTCCGTCCCAGAGATTTGTTTTACCGACGAATGAAACCGGAACAAACAGGGTTGCAGTGAATCCATACTGAAGGAGCAGCGGTACAACATGCTCCCTGTAGCTCCTGTAGGCATCATCAAAAGTCAGTACCAATGATTTGCGTGGAAGCCTCTGTTGCCGGGAATGCATACTCTTCAGTTCAGAAAAAAGAAGTGACCGGTAGCCGGCTTTTGCCAGATACCCCAGTTGCATTCCAAGTTTTTCGGCAGGGATGGTGAGCCCATCGCTGCGATCTGCTGAAACATTATGGTACATCAGTACAGTCAGTCCCATCTTTTCTCAATGCTGAACGCTCGTTTTTTCTATGGTTTTAGAGATTTTTAGTACACCGTAAAAGGCGGCGAAAAACGACCAGATGAATCCCGGATAACCCTCCAGGACTCCGCCTTTAATAAAATAAAAAGTGAAAAAGCTGACCGGGAACTTCAAGGCTACCCACCATTTTCCAAAGCGCTTGCCTTTTGCGGCATTACCCTCAGCCGCACGGTCGGTATAGTAATTGATCTTTTCTATATGATGCGAAATGCTTCGATAGGAATGATGGTATAAAAATCCTTTAAGCAGTCCGGCAGGACCCTCCACCACAATATCTTCGTGGACAGACACCTGCTGCAGCCGTCCCGTTCCCCTTCTGAATAGCCGGAGTTTTACCTCATGACCCAGACGTCCCCGTTTCATTTGCCTTCCCAGATAGATGAAACGGAGAGGAATCCAGTATCCGTTAAAGGGATGCTGGTCCCGGCCCAGAATCGTCACAATCTCCGAAGAGAGTTCAGGAGAAACGATCTCATCGGCATCGATGGAAAGTATCCAGTCACAAACTGCCTGATCGACAGCAAATTGCTTTTGCTTGCTGAATCCTTCGAACGGATGTGATAATACGGAGCATCCCAGCTCCCTGCAAACCTCAGTTGTTCCGTCGGTCGAGCCTGAATCCACCACCACAATTTCTCCGGCAATGTCCTTGACCGACCTGATACATTCAGATATCCGGTCGGCTTCGTTCAGGGCAATGATGACCACCGAAAGTGTTTGCATCCGTCAAGGGTTTATGGTAAAAGTATCCCAATCCATGCCAACGGTAAAGGAATCCCTGAATACCTGCAGGTCTTTCCTGTCCAGCACCGCCGTAGTCACAACCTGTTCATTCATCCCTGCCATGGCAATGGCCTTACCGCGGGGATCCAGTACCATGGATTCGCCGGTGTGCCTGGCTCCAAAGCCATCAGTGCCAATCCGATTGACGCCGGCTACGTATGACTGGTTCTCCATCGCCCTGGCCTTAAGTAAAGTGTGCCATACATCGGATCTGCTGGCCGGCCAGTTGGCTACATAAACGATAAGATCGTACTCATATTCGCCAGCGTCATATCTGTTCTTGCTCCACACCGGAAAACGCAGATCATAGCAGATCTGCAACAGGATGTTCCATCCCCTGAAACGGATCACCCGTCGATCCCTTCCCTGGCTGATCAATCTGAATTCCTCGCTGAGCCTGAAAAGGTGCCGCTTATCATAGTGGTATATTTCTCCTTTCGGCCCTGCTGCCACTAAGCGGTTAAAAACATATCCTCCTGATCTGATCAGCAACGACCCCATCACCATGGCACCGGTCTGGTCAGCCCATTTTTTCAGAAAGGTAACTGAAGGTCCGTCCATATCCTCCCCGACTTTTTCGGGATTGATCGAAAATCCGGAGTTAAACATCTCCGGCAGGATGATTAAATCTGGCTCAGACCGGATGGCACGGATAATCAAGTCGAAATTCTGCAAATTGACCTGAGGATTCTCCCATTCCAATGCAGTCTGAATTGTCACAACCTTTAAATCATTCACGGGATGAGGCTTCTGATTTCAGTGTAAAATTAAAAAGAACTGCATTTCATGTGAAAAATTTTAATTTTGCCGGGTTATTAATCAACGACCTATGCATACCATTGACCAGTTCAATTTCAGCAACCGTAAAGCACTCATACGGGTTGACTATAATGTTCCCCTCGACAGTTCTTTAAGGATCACGGATCCAACCCGAATCAACGCGACAACGGGAACGATCAATAAGATCCTGAACGATGGAGGATCCGTCGTTCTGATGTCGCATCTTGGACGTCCGAAAGGAGGTCCTGAAGAGAAATATTCCCTTAAACATCTTGTACCATATATCTCAGAACTGTTTGGCCGGACTGTTTTATTTGCACCGGATTGCATAGGTCCTGAAGCCACAGGGATGGCCGGAAATCTTAAACCTGGAGAGATCATGCTGCTCGAGAACCTTAGGTTTTACAAGGAAGAAGAAAAGGGTGACGAAACTTTTGCCGGCAAGCTGGCCAAACTCGGCGATTATTATGTCAACGACGCTTTCGGAACTGCCCACCGGGCACATGCTTCCACCGCCGTTATCGCAAAATTTTTCCCGGGGAAAAAAATGTTCGGGTATGTCATGGCCAATGAAATCCTGAATATCGACCGTTGCATGAAGAATGCTGCCAGACCCTTCACTGCAATTTTGGGGGGCGCAAAGGTATCCACTAAAATTGAGATCATCAATCATCTCATGGACAAAGTGGATAATCTGATTATCGGTGGGGGCATGATGTTCACCTTCATCAAGGCACTGGGCGGTGATACCGGTTCCTCGATGGTGGAGGAAGATTACATTGAACTGGCTAAAAATACCATTGAAGGGGCAAAAGCTCTGGGGGTGAATTTATACATTCCACCCGATGCGGTCATTGCCGACTCCTTCAGTAACGATGCAAACAGTAAGGTTACCAGTGCTTACGACATCCCGGATTCCTGGATGGGTTTGGATATTGGACCCTCAGCTGTTCAGAAGTTCAACCAGGTGATTGAAAAATCATCCACAATTCTCTGGAACGGACCGATGGGTGTTTTTGAGATGCCCAGTTTTGAAGAGGGTACACGCCAGATGGCCTTTGCCATTGCACGGGCCACAGTGAACGGAAGTTTCAGTCTGATCGGGGGAGGTGATTCTGTTGCCGCCATCAATAAATACGGGCTTGCCGACCAGGTCAGCTATGTATCAACCGGCGGCGGGGCAATGCTCGAGTACATCGAAGGGAAAGAGCTGCCCGGAATCAGTGCTATCGAGGATTGAAAAAAATCATCATCAGCCGTACCGACAGCCTCGGGGATGTTGTTCTGACACTTCCCCTCTGCGGTGTGATCAAAGCTTGGAATCCTTCCGTACAGATCATCTTTCTGGGAAAATCCTATACCAGACCGCTGATAGAACGATGCTCCCACATCGATACGTTTCTTGAATGGGACAACATCGCATCTGGTGAGCGCTCAAAAACGCTGGCTGATACCGGCGCCGATGCTATTGTTCACGTTTTTCCGGTCAAAGATATCTGTACCGCAGCGCAACGGGCTGACATCCCCTGGCGGATAGCCACCGCACGGCGCTGGTTCACCTGGTTCACCTGTAACCGGTTGATCAACCTGCCCAGAAAAAACTCACAGCTTCATGAGGCTCAACTTAACTTGTTATTGCTGCGTAAATTAGGAATTGATCCTTCCCTGGAACTGAATAAAATCCCTGAATATTACGGCCTGTCGGCCAGGCCGGTGAAAGTTGAAACATGCCCCGGGATTATAAATGTGATCCTGCATCCACGTTCCAGGGGTAGTGCCCGTGAATGGGGACTGGATAATTACGGAAAGTTGATTGATCTTCTCCCTGCAGGAAAATTTCACATTTTCATAACCGGCACTGCTGAGGATGGGCAATCGATGAGAGCTTTTCTGGATAGCAGGCGCAACAGGATAACCGACATGACCGGAAAATTATCCCTTGACGAACTGATAGATTTTATTGCGGGTTGTGATGCCCTGGTGGCCGCCAGCACCGGACCGCTCCATATCGCCGCAGCCCTTGGCAGAAAAAGCATCGGCTTATTTGCCCCCATACGACCCATGCATCCCGGAAGATGGGCACCCCTTGGGAAGAAAGCATCATACCTCGTAACAGAGGAGGAATGTTCCCGCTGCAGGAAAGGAGGCGAATGTCATTGCATTCAGAGTATCACACCGGAAAGTGTATTTCATCGCCTAATTGCTTCATAACCTTCGGAAATAATTCCTCCATGCGCTGCATGGTGTACGATCCCTTTTTATCCTCCCTGGTAATCCACTTTTCCTGAGGATCTGCCTTGAACAGAATGAAGAGGATGATGCTTGCCAGTAAAGTCCCTTTGACGAATCCAAGTATAGCACCCCCGATACGATTCAGAAAACCCATCCCAACTACATCAATAATCTTCTCCAGCAATTTTGCCACAAGGAAAACAGCAAGGACCACCAGTATAAAAGTGAGGGTAAATGATAGCAGGGGAAGCCACTTTCGCGAGGCCTTCAGATGCTCCAGCAAGAAACCATCCAGGTAGTTCGAAAAATGTACGGCAGCCCAAATCCCCAGGATAAGGGCAATAATAGAGGCCAGACTGATGATAAACCCTTTCCTGTATCCGTTGATCACAAAGAGGGCAATGAATCCGAAAACCAGAATATCGAAGAAGTTCATCGTACAGGGAAATCCTTTAACCTTGAGGTAAGTTCAGTGCCAAAAACAAACTCATTCAGCTCGGCATTGCTGGTATGAAGAATCTCGGCATTGCTTCCCTGCCACCACAAACGCCCCTTATAGATAAAGGCAATGTTGTCGCCGATACTCAGCACTGAGTTCATATCATGGGTGTTGACAATGGTGATGATATCAAACTCCCTGGTGATTTCCTGAATAAGGAGATCAATGACTCCTGCTGTCTGCGGATCGAGTCCCGAATTTGGTTCATCACAAAACAGATACCTTGGTTTCATGGAAATTGCCCGGGCAATAGCCACTCTTTTCCGCATGCCCCCGCTAAGCTCCGAAGGCATTAAAAGATTGACATTTTCAAGGTTGACCCTGTTCAGAACAAAATTCACCCTATCGAGCTTCTCCGTCGGAGTCATCCCGGTAAACATATCCAGGGGGAACATTACATTCTGTTCCACATTCATATAGTCAAACAAAGCCCCCCCTTGAAAAAGCATGCCAATCTCCTGCCGAAGCTGGCGACGATCACGAAATCCCATGGATGTGAAATCTCTGCCGTCGTAAAGAACCTGACCGGTATCAATCTCAAAAAGTCCTACCAGGCATTTCATCAGGACAGTCTTCCCGCTTCCGCTCTGCCCGATGATCAGGTTTGTTTTGCCTTTCCCGAACCGGCAAGAGATATCCCGGAGTACCTGAAGATCCCCAAATGCTTTCGAAATATTCCGGACTTCTATCATGTCAGCAGCAACTGGGTCAGGATCAGATTGAACAGGATGATCAGTATGCTTGAATATACCACTGCTTTGGTGGATGCCTGCCCGACCTCCAGTGCGCCTCCCTGGGTCATGTACCCGTAAAAACCTGAAACCGAAGAGATGATAAAAGCAAAAAAGATCGTTTTCAGGATGGCATAAAAAATGGTATATGCTTCGAAATAATAACGGGTACCTGAAACATAGTCCGAAGATGTGACAAGACCTGAGGCCATCATGGCAAACCATCCTCCGAGTATTCCCATCCACATACTGAATACAATGAGCACCGGATTGATCAGAAGAGATGCAGTAATCTTTGGCAAAATAAGATAATTGGCCGAATTGACCCCCATGATCTCCAGTGCATCAATCTGCTCGGTCACCCTCATCGTCCCGATTTCCGAGGCGATCCTCGAACCGACTTTACCAGCAAGAATCAGGCTGATCACGGTAGGGCTGAATTCCAGAATGACCGACTGTCGGGTGGTAAACCCTACCATCGACATCGGGATCAGGGGACTGTCGATATTATAGGCAGTTTGTATGGCAACGACCGCTCCCATGAACACCGAAATAATAGCTACGATCCCCATGGATTCAATCCCCAGATGCTGTATTTCATTTAATAGCTGGTTCCAGAATATTACTCTCTTTTGCGGACGGGCAAGAACCCGTCGCATGAGCAATACATATTCACCAACCGACGTTAGAAATTTTTGCATACTTTAGTAAGCGAATTTAGTGCTTTTATAGAAAACATGTCACAAAAAAGCAACATTTTGTTATTGATCCTCCTGCTGGTACTGATCTCTGCCTGCGCCCCACCCCAATACAACCGGCAATACCGCAAACCACAAAAAAAATGCAACTGTCCATCTTTCAGCTTTTTAAACACCCCGGCAGACAAAGATTCAAACACCCTGAGCCTTCTGAAATTCTAATCCTTCCGGAAAAACATCTGCCTGCCGGGAGCCTTGAAATACTGGCTGATCATCTGAATGGTAAAAAAGTGTTGATCCGGCTTGCCGGTCAGCGGTTCTCCAAAACCGGAGATTACAGGCCCGCACGAAACGGAAGGCCCGCTACCATAACCGTGAACTCCGACCTGAACGCCTATTCATTTTTGATCACACTGGTTCATGAACTCGCTCATCATGAAGTCTTCTCCAGATATTTCAGACCACAACCGCACGGAGAGCTCTGGAAAAGTGAATTCCGGAGACTCATGACTCCTTTCCTGAAAAGCAATATTTTTCCTGAAGATATCAGAGCGCCACTTCATAAGCACCTGCAAAGCGCAAGGGCCTCCGTATCGGCAGATCCTGCCCTGGCGTCAGCCCTGCATCTGTATGATGCAGATCCAGGGGTAACGACGCTTAACCTGGTTCCGCAGGAAACGCTATTCCGGACTCCAAACGGCAGAACGTTCCGGAAAGGAACCCTCCTGCGAAAAAGATTCCGCTGTAAATGTCTTGAAACAGGGAAATTTTATCTGATTTCCGGTTCCGCAAGCGTTCAGATTCTGAGCACATGATATTTCATATATTTGCAAAAAAAGGGATATGACTCAAAATCAGCATTATTTTTGTGTGATCATGGCGGGCGGTATCGGCGCCCGGTTCTGGCCCATGAGCAGAACAAGCCATCCTAAACAGTTCATTGATATCCTGGGTACAGGAGAAACACTCATCCAGCAGACCTTCAACAGGTTCGCCAAAATAATACCGAAGGAGAACATCTACATCGTAACCAATGATATCTACAGGGACCTTGTTACCGCACAAATCCCCGGGATGGATCCTTCACAGATTTTACTCGAACCCTCGCGGCGAAATACTGCACCGTGCATCGCCTATGCCAATTACAGGATTCATGCAAAAGATCCCGATGCCAAAAGTGTGGTCGCACCTTCTGACCATATTATTCTGAAAGAGGATATTTTCCTGCAGAATATCCTGGATGCTCTTCGTGCCGTTTCAGTCAAAGACTGGCTCCTTACCCTCGGAATCCATCCCAGCCGGCCGGATACAGGATATGGGTACATACAATATTCAGAGGGATTGGTCTATCCCGATAACAGCCAGATCAGAAAAGTGAAAACCTTTACCGAGAAACCAAACCTTGACCTTGCCATAACCTTTTTGAAATGCGGCGACTTCCTTTGGAATTCCGGCATCTTTATCTGGTCTCTCAAAAGCATTATGCAAGCCTTTGAAGAACACCTTCCGGAAGTGGACATACTCTTCCGGAAAGGAGAAGTGTTTTACGGAACACCGCAGGAATATTCCTTTATCAGCGAAACCTATACCATCTGTAAAAGCATCTCCATTGATTATGGGATTATGGAGAAAGCCTCGAATGTTTACGTGATGGCTTCTGAATTCGGATGGTCCGATCTTGGCACCTGGGGATCTCTTTTTGAAAACCGCACCAAGGATGAAAACAATAATGCAGTGGTCGGAAAAAATGTCCTGCTCTACGACTCCTCCAACTGTATCATTAATATGCCGAATGAGAAACTGGTGGTATTGGAGGGACTCAATGATTATATCGTCGTGGAATCCGAGAATGTGTTGCTGGTCTGCCGGAAAGCCGACGAACAGCAGATCAGGCAGTTCGTCAACGATGTCCGCCTGGAAAAAGGCGAACGGTATGTTTAAAGGTTGTTGATAAAAAACTCTTTTCTTCTTCCTACTTTTCTGTGATGTATTGTATCTTGCAGTAAGTAAAAGAGATACAACGGATTAGAGCCATATTCATCCATGAAAAGCCACATCAGAGCCTTACGGACAGTATGGTTTCTGGTCGTATTTTTATTGACCGGAAACCTTTTTAGTCAGCAGCTTCCAGGACCTGCAGGACCCATCAGCGGACCTCCGCATGTCTGTCGTCTGGATAACGGAGTTACCTATTCTGTCGATCCGATTGTCAATGCCACCGGCTATACCTGGGCCCTTCCCGCGGGAGTCAATCTTCTGACGGGAGCAGGAACCAATACCATTACCGTTGAATTCTCTGCTTCATCTGTATCGGGAACCATTTCGGTTTATGGCACAAACGCCTCAGGAAGCGGTTCCGCCTCATATCTGAATGTAACTGTCAATGCGCTTCCCGTTCCCACGATTACAGGTCTTGCCCAGGTTTGTTCCGGCACATCTGGTGTCATTTATACCACGGAACCAGGCATGCAAAACTACACCTGGACCGTATCACCGGGTGGCACCATCACATCCGGAACCGGTACAAGCATGGTGATTATCAACTGGCATACAGCGGGAGTCCAGAGCATAGGTGTAAGCTATACCAACCTTAGTGGCTGTAATGCGGTTTCACCGACCGTGAAAACGGTCAACGTGCTGCAATCACCTTCTCCGACTATCACCGGACTTACCAGTGTTTGTCAGGGTTCAACCGGCAACGCATACATTACTGAGCCTGGCATGACCGGTTACACGTGGACCATTTCCCAGGGTGGTATCATATCTGCAGGTACCGGTACCAACTCTGTGCTTGTCAATTGGACAGGGTCAGGCACTCAAAACCTGATGGTCAACTATACCAGTTCCAACGGTTGTGCAGCCACCGCACCAGGAACGCTGATTGTTTCGGTCACACCATTTTCGCCACCTACGATTACAGGTCCGTCCGGAGTATGCGTAGGAACAGGCGGATTGACCTATACCACTGAGTCCGGAATGACAGGATATTCGTGGAATATATCACCCGGCGGAACGATCACTGCCGGAACCGGTACCAATACTGTTACTGTTTCGTGGAACAGCCCTGGCAATCAGTCAATCTCGGTAAATTATACCGATCCTTCCGGATGCAGCGCATCTTCGCCTACAGTCAAACAGGTTGTTGTTCAATCATATTCCACGCCTGTGATCACGGGAAGCGCCAGCGTTTGTGCCGGAAGCGGAGGCACCCCCTATGCCACGGAACCCGGAATGACAGGGTATGTCTGGAGTGTCTCCTCCGGTGGAACCATCCTCTCCGGAACCGGAACAAACAGCATCATCGTTGCCTGGACTGTAGCCGGACCCCAGAATGTCAGTGTGAGCTATACCAATCCGGGTGGGTGTACACTCCCCATTCCAACTGTTAAAAACGTGATGGTCCTGGCTTCTCCGACACCGACCATCACGGGCCTTTCAGCCGTATGTCCGGGAACTTCAGGAGTAACCTACACGACGGAAGCCGGGATGACAGGATATACCTGGACGCTGAGCGGAGGGACCATCACCTCAGGTTCAGGAACCAATAGCATCACCGTTACCTGGAATACGCCGGGAACGCAATCTGTCGGCGTAAATTATACCAATGCAGGCGGATGTTCAGCAGGAACACCCACAACGAAAACCGTGACGGTTTATGCTGCAGCCGCTCCATCGATAACCGGTTCAACTTCAGCATGCGTCGGCACTTCGGGTGTAACCTACTCCACCGAAGGAGGAATGTCGGGATATACCTGGACCGTCTCTTCAGGAGGTACAATCACCGGAGGGGCCGGCACCCAGATGATAACGGTCACATGGAATAACGCGGGCAACCAGACAGTCAGTGTAAATTATTTCACTCCCGACGGATGCAGCGCCTCTTCCCCCGCAGTAAAACAGGTTAATGTTTCAGCTTTACCGGTGCCTACTATCACAGGGAGCGCAAGTGCCTGTGCAGGTTCTACGGGTGTCACCTATAGTACCGAGCCGGGAATGCAAAACTACATCTGGAACGTTTCCGCCGGAGGAACAATCACCCAGGGAACAGGCACCAATACTATCAAAGTGACCTGGACACTGGTCGGACCGCAGTCTGTTACAGTGCACTATACGAGCCCCGCGGGTTGCCCTGCAGCATCGGTGGCAGTAAAAAATGTTACCGTAAATCCCCTTCCCTTGCCCACGATCACCGGTACGGATGCTATTTGTGCCGGATCTTCCGGTATTGTATACGCCACTGAATCCGGCATGACAGGTTATAGCTGGTCCATCTCCTCCGGTGGAACCATCACTTCCGGATCAGGGACCTCCTCCGTAACCGTCGCCTGGAATACCGCAGGAAATCATACCCTTACCGTAAACTACTTCACCCCTGCAGGATGTTCTGCAGCATCACCGGCAACGAAAAATGTGACGGTATATGCCAGACCTGTCCCCATAATATCCGGGAACTCTTCCAGTTGCGCTGGCACCTCCGGAGTGGTCTATACCACCGAATCGGGTATGACGGGCTATAGCTGGTCCATCTCTTCCGGCGGTGTAATTACCGCCGGAATTGGGACCAATGCCGTAACGGTAACCTGGAACAATCCGGGGCCACAGAGCCTCAGTGTCAATTACATCAATGCATCAGGCTGTACCGCAGCAGCGCCTTCCGTCAAAGCAGTTACCGTTAATGCCCTGCCCGTGCCGTCTATTGCGGGTCCCTCCAACGCATGTATGGATACCCTCGGCAATACGTTCACTACCGAGTCCGGAATGACCGGTTATACCTGGTCTGTGTCGCCGGGAGGAACCATCGTTTCGGGTTCCGGAACCAACACGATTAAAGTAATATGGTCGGCAACAGGAAGCCAGTCAGTTAGTGTATATTATACCAACCTGAACGGATGTACTGCCTCTATCATCACAGTAAAAACTGTGACAGTGCACCCGCTGCCCATACCTTCGCTGACCGGAACAGCCAGTTTGTGCGCTGGCTCTGCCGGGATCACCTATTCCACCGAGGCGGGAATGACGGGTTATACCTGGTCACTCACACCGGGAGGAACCATCACCGGAGGTGGAAATACACATATCGCCACTGTCAACTGGAATGCTCCGGGGAATCAAACCGTGTATGTAAATTATACCAATACAAACGGATGCAGGGCCAACGTTCCTGCCCAGATGGCCGTGAATGTACTTCAGCTTCCTGTCCCGTCAATTTCGGGACCGGACAGCCTGTGTGCAGGAACCGTCGGGATTACCTACCTTACGGAGGCCGGAATGTCGGGATACAACTGGACAGTTTCCGCCGGCGGAACAATTACAACCGGACAAGGAACATCCGCCATCATGGTTTCATGGAATACTTCAGGCAACCAAACCATAAGCGTAAGTTATACGAACCCCAGCGGATGTACCGCCTCCTCTCCCTCCGTAAAAACCATCAGGGTACATGCCAATCCGGTTCCGGTGATCTCCGGATCCGACAGCCTGTGTCAGGGTTCTTCAGTAGTTCAGTACACCACACAATCCGGCATGACAGCATATTCCTGGAGTATTTCCTCCGGTGGTACGATCTCCTCAGGTACTGGAACCAACAGCATTCTTGTAAACTGGACCGGATCAGGAAACCAGGCTGTCAGTGTTGGGTATACCAATCCGAAAGGCTGTACTTCAGTAACACCTTCCACAAAACCAATTAATGTTCACCCGCTTCCGGTTCCCATCATCATCGGGTCTGACAGCCTGTGTGTTGGCTCTTCGGGTATCATTTATACAACCGAAGCAGGAATGACCGATTATTCCTGGACTGTTTCAGCCGGGGGAACCATTACCTCAGGAGCCGGTACAAACGCAGTTACCGTGACATGGAATCTGATCGGAACGCACAATATTTCTGTAACATATAAAACACCCAAAGGGTGTTCCCCGGTAAACCCTGCCTTGAAAACCGTCAGGGTATTCCTCCGTCCTGTACCGACCATTACCGGAAGCGACAGCTTATGTGCCGGTTCTTCCGGTATCCTGTACACCACTGAACCCGGAATGTCAAACTATACATGGACCATCTCTTCCGGAGGAACGATCACTTCAGGTTCAGGTACCAATTCCATCACGGTATCCTGGAACACAGCAGGCAATCAAACAGTGACTGTCAATTATGCCAATACCAAAGGGTGTATGGCCCTGCAGCCGGCATCCAAAACCATCCGGGTCCTCCCTCTCCCGGTACCTGTCATCTCCGGAAGCGACAGCCTTTGCATCGGATCAACGGGGGTGACCTATACTACGCAGACGGGTATGACCGGCTATTTCTGGACCATTTCTCCGGGAGGGATCATCACTTCACTCCCCAACACCCACACAGTTACGGTTGACTGGAACACATCAGGAAACCAGTGGATCAGTTTGACCTACGTCAACCAGAAAGGATGCATCCCTGCTACCCCTGCCCAGAAAACGGTCAGGATTCATCCCCTGCCTTTACCCTCCATCATTGGCCCCGATAGTATTTGCGCCGGATCTTCCGGCAATGTCTATTACACTCAAACCGGAATGACAGCCTATATGTGGAGCGTAACAGGAGGTAACATCATATCCGGAGCCGGCACCCATCAGGTTTTGGTTAATTGGAATTCGCCCGGAAACCAAACCATCAGCGTGACCTATATCAGCTCCAAAGGTTGTCAGGCGGCCGCCCCTGCCATAAAAACCATCCGGGTGTTCCCTGTGCCTTTGCCGGTAATCTCAGGAAGCGATAGCATTTGTTCCGGAACTTCAGGTGTTGTCTATTCCACGGAACCCGGAATGAACGGATACACCTGGAATATCTCCTCCGGCGGAACCATTACGGGCGGACTGGGTACTCCTGCTATCACAGTAAACTGGAATACCCCCGGGACACAGTCGCTGAGCGTCGTCTATATCTCTCCAAAAGGCTGCCTTACCAACATTCCCGGGACGAAAACAATTCAGGTATTCCCTCTGCCTTTGCCGACTATTGCAGGCCCCGAAAGCATCTGTGCAGCAACAGCGGGGATCACCTACGCCACTGAACCGGGAATGACCGGCTACACCTGGAGTCTTTCTGCCGGCGGCACCATAACTGCCGGCCAGGGTACCAATATAGTCACAGTTACATGGACCACCCCCGGATCACAAGCTATTAGTGTATATTACACCAATAAGAAGGGTTGCACTGCCAATGTTCCTGCCATCAAAACAATCCAGGTACTTCCCCTTCCGGTCCCCTCCATCAACGGGCCCTCCACAGCCTGCGTCGGAACTCCTGAAGTAATCTATTCCACACAACCGGGAATGCTTGTCTACCTTTGGGCAGTATCGGCCGGGGGATCCATCGTCAAGGGACAGGGAACCGATTCCATTTATGTTCAGTGGAATACACCAGGAGTGCAAAGCGTCAGTGTTAATTATACCAATATCCTGGGATGTTCGGGTGCTCTTCCCACCTCCAGAACCATCCTGGTCAATCCACCACCCGTTCCGACCATCAGTGGTCCTGACAGCCTTTGTAAAGGATCATCCAATATCCTCTACACCACCGAATCAGGTATGACCGGTTACATATGGAGTGTCTCTCCCGGCGGTACCATCAACGGTAGTACCGGGTCACCGGTCGTTTCGGTCACATGGAACAGTTCCGGGGATCAATGGGTGAAAGTCAATTATGTCAATGCCAACGGCTGTACAGCGCTGACACCCGCAACACGAAACGTACGCGTGCATCCTCTCCCAGTTCCATCAATATCAGGATCCGACAGTCTGTGTAGCGGTTCTACGGGAATTGTCTATTCAACCGAAAACGGTAAGAGCGGATATTCCTGGACTATTTCCCCGGGTGGAACCATTACCTCCGGTTCAGGAACGGACAGTATCATCGTTTCATGGAATACAGCAGGGAATCAATCTGTAAGTGTATCTTATCTCAACGAAAAGGGTTGTGCCCCCGCATCTCCTGCCACCCATCCGGTGACAGTCCATCCCCTGCCTGTTCCTTTCATCAGCGGAAGTACCAACCTCTGCCTTGGAACCGGCGTCACGATCTATTCCACACAGCCTGGTATGACGGATTATCTCTGGACTGTTTCTGCCGGTGGAACCATCCTCACCGGACAGGGTACAGATTCGGTGCATATTGCCTGGAATTCGGCGGGCATCCACACCATATCAGTGAACTATAAAAATTCGAAGGGATGTGTTGCCCCGGCCCCAACCTCGAAAACCGTTCACGTCAATCCCTTGCCTATGCCCATCTTGACTGGGATTGACAGCCTGTGTGCAGGATCCACAGGCCTCATCTATACCACCGATCCGGGAATGACAGGATATTCCTGGACGGTTTCTCCGGGCGGCGTGATCACTTCGGGATCATCTGCCAGCCTGGTAACGGTCGATTGGCCTGTTCCCGGGAATCATTGGATCAGCGTGAATTATGTTAACAGCAATGGGTGTACGGCGGCAACACCTGCCTTGCGGGAAGTTACGGTTCACGCCATACCGGTCCCCGCCCTGGCAGGCCCCGATAGTGTCTGTGCTGATAGTTTACTGTATACCTATACTACTGAATCAGGAATGAATAATTACAACTGGACGGTTTCGCCCGGTGGAACAATAATATCCGGTACCGGGACCAGTACCATCCAGGTCGCATGGCATACACCAGGGAATCAATATGTCACAGTTAATTACACCAGTTCCAAAGGATGTCCGGCATCAGCTCCGGTCCAATTGAATGTATCAGTTCATGCGTTGCCAAATCCAAACATCAGTGGCCCTGATACGCTTTGCAACGGTTCCGCAGGCATCATCTACCAGACCGCCACAGGCATGAGCAATTATCAGTGGTCGATCTCTCCCGGAGGTAACATTGTTTCAGGAGCAGGTACATCCGAAATCACTGTTAACTGGACAGGCAGTGGTATTCAATGGATCCGGGTCAATTATAAGAACGACAGGGGCTGTTTTGCTCTTCAACCTGGACAGTTGGATGTAGTGATTCATCCTTACCCCATCCCGTCGGTTTCGGGACCGGCTTCTGTTTGCAAAGGAGATACCGGTATTATTTACTACACCGAACCGGGTATGTCGGCCTATAACTGGAGCATAACCCCCGGGGGTTTAATCACCTCAGGTTCAGGAACCGATTCAGTAACAGTTTCCTGGAACACCTCAGGCGCACAGGCCATCGCTGTGAGCTACACCAGTCAGCAGGGTTGCCCCACGGCATCGCCGGTCACCCAGGGAATTACCGTTCATAATCCACCGGTACCGGCAATTACCGGTTCATCCTCAGCTTGTGAAGGATCCACCGGAGTTACATATTCTACCGAAGCCGGTATGACAGGCTATGTGTGGACTGTGTCGCCGGAAGGAACGATAACGTCAGGTGCCGGCACCTCAGTAGTTACAGTAAGCTGGAATACCCCGGGGAATGCCTCCATAAGCGCCGACTACATAAATCCTGCAGGTTGCAATGCCTTTAGTCCGACAATTAAAAACGTTGTTGTCCATCCCTTACCCGTCCCGACGATTACCGGTACCGCGGCCATTTGTGTGAACGGAACGGGCAGTTATTCCACCGAAACAGGAATGACAGGTTACCAGTGGTCGGTTTCCTCCGGAGGAGTTATCACTTCCGGTTCCGGAACCAGTACCATACAGGTACAATGGACCACTGCAGGGGCTAAAACAGTTTCGGTAACATACACCAGCACAACCGGTTGTGCTGCCGCCGCTCCGGCCACTTACCCGGTCACCGTTTATTCACTGCCGGTTCCGACCATTACAGGCAATATCAGTCTTTGTGCAGGATCAACCAACGTTCTGTACATAACCGAGTCCGGAATGACCGCTTATACCTGGACTGTCACAGCCGGAGGAACAATCGTGGGCGGGCAGGGAACCGATTCCCTTTACGTAAACTGGAATTCCGCAGGCATTCAGGTTGTATCCGTAACCTATACCAATCCGGGAGGGTGCAATCCGATTGTGCCAACCAATCTGTCGGTAACGGTAAATCCAGTGCCTTTGCCATCTGTTTCAGGCAACACCCAGGTATGCCAGGGCAGCTCTTACATATACTCCTCGCAGACCGGACAAACAAACTACCTGTGGGATGTTTCACCCGGGGGGACCATTGCATCCGGCCAGGGAACTTCCTCGGCCACCATTGTCTGGAATGATCAGGGGTCACAATGGGTTAGTGTTACCTACACCAGCCAGGCTGGTTGCCAGGCGGCTTCTCCCGATACCCTGATGGTATGGGTTAACCCGCTGCCCGGAACCCCCGGCGCCATCAACGGAGATAACGAAATCTGTGCTCCCTCGGCCTGGGTTCAGTATGGCATCGATCCGGTCCCCAATGCCCTGAATTACGTGTGGTCTTTCCCTCCGGGTGCAGTCATTACTGCCGGACAAAATACCAATATCGTTTATGTTACGTTCACTCCCGGGGCTGTGTCAGGCGATGCTTCTGTTTACGCTACCAATGCTTGCGGCGATGGTCAACCGGGCCCCCCT
>CAYWHQ010000010.1:0-17410 GCA_964457665.1 uncultured Prolixibacteraceae bacterium
CAGCTGCAGCGCCTTTATATTACGATCCCTCAGTGCTGCCTGCCCTTTCACCGGTGGTGCCGGTGAGTTATACCAAATCTGGCGATCCGCAGACGGTAAAGACCTCAACGACCAGGAAACGTCACTTCACGGAACTTCCGGCAAGGGTTTCCATGCAGGATTATGCCGACCTGCACCAGCCGAACGGCGTGGTGGCCAGGTTTTACCACAACACGCCGGATACCATGTTTCGGGCGCTGGAGAACGGAATGGTTCTGAATTTGATCAACGATGGTATGTTTGTGCTGATGGGAAGAGATTCAGTGTACGATCTCTGGACGACGGAAGGGGAGGGGCGGATCCTGATCGATCTGCAAAAGGAGGTGACCATCGACAGCCTGTTTTTGTTTGTTTCGGCTACGGTATTACGTGGGCCTCAGTCGTTTTCTGTCTGGTCGATGAAAGCAACCGGAACACCGCATCCCGGGGGCGATCCTGCAGCAACGGGATGGCGGTACCTGGGGTATGCGCCCCCGGCAGATATATGGGGCAACAGTAGTCTCCTTTATACCATCCGGCCTGCTGACGGGAAACCCCTGAAACAAAGGTATATCATGCTGGTGAGCGAGCCATCCGGAGCCGGATTCGGACCCTGTTATTTCCGGGAGATCGACATTTTCGAGGCACAGCAGTAGTCATTCCGCTCTTTTTTTACTTTTCCGGAAGTTTTTCCCTATCATTGTTGTATCTTAGTTGCATGAAGAGACAGCCATCAGGCGACGACCCGGAGAAGCTGATGGAGCAGATCCGGCATTACTGTGCTTATCAGGAACGCTGCAACCAGGAGGTGGAGCAAAAACTGAAGGCCTGGCATGTAGCTCCGCAAAAGATCCGTACCATCCTTATCCATCTTACTCGGGAAGGATTCCTTCATGAGGAACGTTTTGCGAGAGCTTATGCAAGAGGCCGGTTCAGGGGAAACAAATGGGGGAAATACCGGATCATCCAGGAACTCAGGGCACGAAGGATCCCGGATACAATCATTGAAGAAGCAATGACTGAGATCGGAATGGAAGAATATGTCATGGTGCTGCGTGGCCTGATCCTGAAAAAAATTCAGGAATCTGGCGGAGAAAACTTGAATCTGCGCAAGAAAATATTGACATTTGCAACGGGGAAGGGATATGAACCCGCACTTATACTCAATTTACTAAACGAAATGAAAATCCAGAGATGACCACACAAGAACAATTGAAAGATCTCCGTGAAAGGCTTGATGCCTTGAGGAGGTTTCTTTGACATTGACGGCAAACTGAAATTGATTGCTGAGGAAGAACAGCTGACCCACGATCCCGGTTTCTGGAATCTGCCGAGAGATGCTGAAAAGGTACTGAAATCCATCCGGGACAAAAAGGTATGGACCGACGCCTGGCAACAATGCCATCGCAGTTACGAGGACCTTGCGGTCATATATGATTTTTTCCTGCAAGGTGAAGGAACTGAACAGGAAGTAGACAACCAATTTACTGAAACCCTTCGCCTGACGGAGGATCTTGAATTCCGTAACATGCTCAGCGGAGAAGAGGATCACCTGAGCGCCATGCTCCAGATAAATTCAGGGGCAGGGGGTACGGAAAGCCAGGATTGGGCACAAATGCTCATGCGTATGTATGCCCGTTACGGGGAACGAAACAATTATAAAGTAAAGGAAATTGATTTCCAGGAGGGAGATGTGGCCGGGATCAAACAGGTTACCCTCGAATTCGAGGGTGATTTTGCTTACGGTTACCTCAAAGGCGAGAATGGGGTGCACCGCCTGGTACGACTTTCGCCGTTCGATGCCAATCACAAAAGGCATACCTCCTTTGCCTCGGTTTACGTTTATCCTGTCATCGACGACGACATCAACATCGAAATCAATCCGGCCGACATCTCCTGGGATACTTTCCGCAGTTCAGGCCCTGGCGGACAAAACGTCAACAAGGTGGAAACCGCGGTCCGGCTGAAACACGAACCAACAGGCATCATTATCGAATGTCAGGAGACGAGGTCGCAGGGACAGAACCGGGAAAAGGCATTGCGGATGCTGAAGTCACAGCTCTATGAGATTGAACTCCGGAAGAAACGGGAGAAGATCCAGGAAATCGAAAGTACTAAAAAGAAGATCGAGTGGGGAAGCCAGATCCGGAGTTACGTGCTGCATCCCTACAAGATGGTCAAGGATCTGCGGACAGGTTATGAAACCAGCGATACCCAGGGAGTGCTTGACGGAGAACTGACGGAATTCATCAAGTCTTTCCTCATGGAATACGGAAGTACCGTGTAATCTGACAGTTATTGTAATGCTGAAAATCTACCATCATCCCAAATGCGCTAAATCCAGAGCAGGGCTCCGTTACCTTCAGGAGAAGGGAGAGCATCCGGAAGTAGTGGAATATTTTAAAAACCCGCCGGGAGAAAAGGAACTGGAACGGCTGATGGTCAAACTGAATCTAAAACCATTTGAAATGGTCAGGACCCAGGAGTTATATTATAAGAAAAATCTGAAAGGCAAGAGATTCAACGACCATGAGTGGATCCGCATCATCTGCGAGCATCCGTCACTTCTCCGGCGGCCGGTTGTGGAGGGTATTTACAGGGCGGTGGTGGGCGATCCGGTGGAAAACATCGATACAATTATTAAAAAAATTTCCATACCATGAACACAAGAATCGAAAAAGACACCATGGGCCCCATTGAAGTTGCGATGGATAAATACTGGGGAGCCCAGACACAGCGTTCGATGACCAATTTCAGGATCGGACCTCCCGCCTCCATGCCCACGGAGATCATCCGCGCCATGGCAACACTAAAAAAGGCAGCAGCCATTGTCAACGCGGAACTCGGCGTGTTGCCAAAGGAGAAGAAAGACCTTATCGTGGCAGTATGCGACGAAATTCTCGATGGTAAACTGGATGATCAGTTCCCGCTGGTCATCTGGCAGACAGGAAGCGGCACCCAAACCAACATGAATGTAAACGAGGTGATAGCCAACAGGGCACATGTTCTTGCCGGAGGGAAACTGGGAGAAGGAAAAACCATCATCCATCCAAACGACGATGTTAACAAGTCACAATCCTCCAACGATACTTTCCCGGCAGCCATGAGTATTGCGGCCTATGAGATGGTTGTGAGGACGACGATACCGGGTGTGGAGCTACTCCGGGATACACTTGCTGACAAATCCGCAGCTTTCATGGATGTTGTCAAGACCGGTCGTACACACCTGATGGATGCCACACCGCTGACTCTTGGCCAGGAGTTCAGCGGATATGTGTCCCAGCTCGACCACGGACTTGCCGCATTGCGCAACACGCTCCCGCACCTCTCGGAGCTTGCTCTCGGTGGTACTGCAGTGGGTACCGGCCTCAACGCCCCTCCCGACTATGATGTACTGGTAGCGAATAAGATCGCGGAGATCACCGGTTTCCCCTTTATTACCGCCCCTAACAAATTCGAATCCCTCAGCGCTCATGACGCGATGGTGGAGACCCACGGAGCACTAAAAACCCTGGCAGTAAGCCTGATGCATATTGCAGGCAACATCCGCCTCCTGGCCTCTGGTCCCCGGTGTGGCATCGGGGAACTCCGGTTGCCGGAGAATGAACCCGGAAGCAGCATTATGCCCGGGAAGGTCAATCCTACCCAGCCGGAAGCCATGACCATGGTGTGCGCCCAGGTGCTGGGGAATGATGTTGCAGTCAATATAGGAGGTACGCACGGCCATTTCCAGTTAAATGTCTTCAAGCCTCTGATGGTTTACAATGTCCTGTTGTCGGCCCGACTCATCGGCGATGCCTGTGTGTCATTCAACGATAACTGCGCGATCGGCATAGAGCCAAACCTTGAAGCCATCCGTCGCCACCTGAATAACTCCCTGATGCTGGTTACGGCGCTCAATCCGAAAATCGGATACGACAATGCCGCCATGATCGCCAAAAAAGCACATAAGGAGAACAAAACACTTCGGGAAGCAGCACTCGAATCGGGACTGCTCACGGATGAAGAATTCACCATGATCGTTGATCCCTCCAAAATGGTTGGGAAAAGAAAATAGGTAATGATGGATCATTAAACCAGATGATATGAAAATCTTTTTCGCCGGAACGATTGCACTGCTGTTCATCTTCCGGAACGCTTATCCGGCTGATCCGGCCGACAGCCTTAAATCAATTGCAGACAGAGCAACCGGTCAGGAGCAGATTGAAGCACTGATTGAGCTTGCAAGTATTTACCGTGAGCGTGATTCGCTCCGCAATGCTGAGCGAACTTACTACCAGGCGCTGGATCTTCTTCATGAAGAAATGGATATCAACCCGGATTCACGGCAACTCAAAATAAGGATACTGCTGCCGCTGGCCGAAATCCTGCTGTTTCAGAATGCCGATTATGGCAGGTCGCTTGAAATGCTGCTCAATCTTCTTCCTGTGACAAGAGAGACCGGTGACCTGGAATCGGAAGCAAAGGCGCTGGTATTGACAGGATTTAATTACCGGTATCTGAAACAATATGATAAAGCAAACAGTTTTATCGATGACGGGATCAGGGTTGCCCGGCTGGCCGGGGATACCAGTATGCTTGCAGCTGCAATAAATGAGAAAGCGAATATTTTCTATTATCAGGACAGATTGGAAGAGTCGAAGGAGCTGCATCTCGAGGCGCTTGAGCTTGCCCGAAAGATCAGCAACAACTATATCATCAATTATATCATCCACGACCTGGCCTTTCTTTTTCTCGCGGAGAATGATTACCGGAGAGCCCTGGAATATTTCATGATCGATCATCAGAACTGCATAAAAACGGGGGATAAGAGACAGATATGTATCTCCTCGGTTAATATTGCCACGATGTTCCTGAATCTGAATATTCCCGACAGCGCCCGGCTTTACCTGAGTTTTGCCGATTCTGTCGCCCGGAATGCGGGCCTTGTCTTTGAGGAATCCATGGTTTACGACGGATGGAGAAACTATTACCTTACCCGGAAGGATTACAGAAAAGCATACTATTATCTGGAGAAATTCAAGACCCTTTCGGATTCAATTTTCAGCATGGAGAAATCCGGTCAGATTGCCGAGATGACGGCTAAATATGAATCGGGGAAAAAGGAGGCGGAACTCGCCGCACAAAAGGCCAGGCTTAGGAACTTCTGGACCATCATGATCATCTCTGCGGTCTTTGTAGCTGTTTTCATCACCTTTCTGCTTCTTTCGATCCACCGCCGGAAGATGATCAACCGGGAGCTGGCCCGCAGCAATGAACTGATCAACCGCCAGAAGGAAAACCTGGCAATAGCGTTTGATATCCTGACAAAGCGTGAAAAGGAGCTTGAGGAGGCCAACTCCTCAAAAAATACTTTCTTTTCAATCATTGCGCACGATCTCAAAAATCCGTTCGGCACCTTGCTGGGTTTTACGGAATTGCTTAAGGATCAGTACGATTCGTTCACCAGGGAAGAGCTGGAGAAGATCGTGCACAATATTTACGATTCAGCCGACAGTCTTTACAAGCTGCTCGGCAACCTGCTGGAATGGACAAGGACCCAGACTGACCGGATGGAGATCAAACCGGAGTCGTTCGACATTGTAGCTATAATCCGGAGCAACATTGAACTGCATTCACAGGCGGCGAAACAGAAGGAGATCAGCCTGAATGCTGCCGGCAATGAACCGCTCATGGTATACGCCGACCGGGCCATGACTGATTTCGTTATCAGGAACCTGATCTCCAATGCGATCAAATATGTACCCATTGGGGGTGAGGTTTCTGTTTATACGAAGCGGGAGATGGAAAAGGTCAGGATAACGGTATCGGATAATGGTACAGGCATACCTGCCGGTGATCTTGAAAAACTTTTCAGGATTGACGGGAAGGTGAAAACCAGGGGAACTGCCGGGGAGCAGGGAACAGGGCTTGGACTTATTATTTGTCGCGAGTTCCTGCTTAAAAATCAGGGTGATATTGAGGTGGAAAGCGCTCCGGGAAATGGCAGCAGGTTCAAGGTCACCCTGCCTGCCAGAGAGGCCGTCAGGCCTTCCTGAAAGAGCCGGAGTTCCGACTCAGGATTTGGAGCAGGTTGTTTCATTTTTTAAACAGAACCTTACTGCTGTCGCGAAGGATTTTTGCTTCCCTCAGGACCATCTCTTCGAGTGTTGCGCCTTGTTCAGCGGCTCTTTTTTCCAGGATTTTAATCCAGCGATCGTCCGACCGGATCTGTTTCATAAAGTATATCAGGGTATCCATTTTTCCTTTGACGCCGGTTTTTACCGAATCGACCGGGTTGAAGACCATCGGTTCCTTGAGATCGATCAGACGGAACAAAAATGCTTTCCGAATGGTATCAGAACCTCTCAGGATGACGATGGTGTCGGCCGGGATGATGAGCTCGTAAAGTGCGCCATAGAGGCCGGAAGGATCTTCATAATCGTCGCTGAGGGCAATATACCAGGCATCGCTGCCCCGGGGCAGGTTTCCTCTCTGCTTGTTGATCCAGTGGTATTTATGAATGCGTTCCAGGGTGCCTATGGCATAAACATTGCGGTTAATTTTCCGGCCGATGTAATAATCGAAGTTGGCGGCCGGGAACCAGCGGAAGGTCAGCAGGGGAGAGCCCGGCTCAATCAGGAAATTCTCCTCTGCCCATTTGATCTGCGGTGCGATCTTTGTTGCCAGTTGCTCCTGGCCGTAGATATCGGTGGTTACATCATCAACGCCCATTTTCCGGAGGGGTATCCAGCCGTATCGTATTTGTCCGATGGCCACGGTGAGAAGCGAAACCATGAGAAGCATGGCTGGTAAAATGGCAACCCAGCGCCGGAACCTGGGGGGAGTGTCCCGGTTGAGTGGTCCGTTCAGCCAGGCGGCTGCAAGAAGGATCAGGCCGGTATACCCGGGGCCCGTCCAATGGGGAAGTGTGCTCCGGAAGAGTGAAAACGAAGTGAAAACGAGGATCAGGGGAACACTGGTAAACAAAAGGATCCTGCGGGCAGGGAGGTTGAGGAAATCGGTTCCCCGGATCAGGGCGACAAAGGATATGATAATGATCACAACATTCACCGGATTGTTGTAAAAGAACTGCCCGGCGATCTCCGTAAGAAAGTACTGGATCTGGATACCTTTGCTGGTAACTCCGATCCTCCCTTCATGAAAGGTAAAGCTGATAAAGTCGTTTTCCAGATTCCAGAACAGGATAGGAAGGGCCAGCAGGCAGATCATGGCGAGGGAGGCGTAAAACTCCTTTGCTTTCAACCAGCTTCTGTTATAAGACAGAATATAGAGGATCGCCCCTGCGGGCAGAAATACCGAATGGTACTTGGAAAGAATAGCCAACCCCGATGCGATCCCTGAGAAGAGCATGAACTGCCGGCTGCGTAATGAAAGGGTGGTATCAGGCAAGGCAACGACCAGGAAATAGAGGGCAAGTAGCCAGAAAAAAATCTGTGGGGTATCGGGCAGGATAAAGATTCCGCTGAGTATGAAACCGTAGAAGGAGGTTGTGAAAAGCAGTGCAGCTGTAAGACCGGTGGCATTGTTCCGAATCTCCTTGCCGATCAGGAAGATCAGAAAGGTGGATCCGGTTCCGAATACAACTGCGGCAAGCCTGATAAAGAACTCATTATCCAATAAAAGATTGAGGGTAAAAAGCTGGATCACCCATCCGACCATTCCCGGATGGTCAAAATGGCTCAGGTCGGGGAAGCGGGCATAGGTCCAGTAGTATACCTCATCGTTTCCCAGTTCGGTGAAACCGGCAACAAGCCCTCGCCCTAAGGCTGAAAAAACCAGAAGGATCCCCAGGAACCAATATGTTCTCCGTTCGGGTGTCATGTAAATATTTCTGCAAAGTTATTAAAAGCCAGGATTACCTGTACGGAAGGTTCAGATCAGCCAGTATCCTGCAATGAGGACCGGCATCAGCGCGGAGCTGATCGGGTCGGATTCATTTTTTCCCGAAGTTCTGGATCCAACGGTACATGCCGTTGTGCAGCCCCGCGTCGTAACATGCGACGTGGGTCCATCCGGGATCCAGCAGGTTATAGCGGTGTCCGTATCCCGGTATCCCTGCATCGATCAGGAGGCTGATCATAATTTCACGGGGAGTGGGTTCCGGGTACTGCCCGGCCAGGTTTTCGCCACCTTCGGTCATCGACGGAGAGAATTTCCTGATCCGGTCGGCCGGCCAGGAGCCGTCGCTCCCCCGGTGCGCAAGCTGCCAGTCGTGGCGCTCCTGGTCGGCAGCATGTTTCCTTGCCGCTTCATAAATCCCCTTGTCCGGTTTAAGAATGGTGAGGGGCTCCATGCGACTGAGATCTGCAATGAGGCTTTCGACTGCTCTCAGTTCCTCCTCATACCGGTTGTGCCATACTGTATCCGTTCCCACCTTGCGCTCCTTTCCGTTCACGTACTCGTACCGGGTCGTGAGTGAGAAATCTTTCGTCCCTTTACCTTTATATTTAAAATTGATCCGCGCCATTTCGAGATCATATTCAAGATGTTTGATATAACCAGCAGGGTTGCTGCGAAGCAGATTTATCTCCCGGATCATCTCCTTTTCGGAGGGTTTCATCCACGCCATATCACCGGGGGAGCTATGGGAAGGCGAATGCTGGCCGGAGAGGCCTGCAGCAACCAGGAAGAATGCTGCGGTTAACAGACTGTCATGCATAGCGACGAAGATCAGGTGTATGACTGATAACGCCGGAGTGCGTGCGAAAGTATAAATGAAATCTTTCTACCTTTGCACCTTTTAATGCGCCCATGTACGATTACATCAGCGGTAAACTGACGGAACGCAACCCGGCTTTTGCGGTTGTGGAAACAGGAGGGGTCGGCTACCTGATTCATATTTCCGTTCATACCTATTCACAACTGAAAGACAATGAACCCTGCCGATTATTCACACACCTGGTTGTAAAAGAGGATGATATGATGCTTTTCGGTTTTTTCGACCGGCAGGAGCGCGAATTATTCAGGCAACTCATCTCGGTGCAGGGTGTGGGTGTAGCCACGGCAAGGATTATCCTTTCAAGCCTTCCACCTCAGGAGATCACTCAGGCTATTGCCGGCGGAAACGCTCCGCTTTTGCAAAAGATCAAGGGAATTGGGACCAAAACGGCACAAAGGATCATCCTCGACCTGCGCGACAAGGTTGCCAGGGGACATACGGTGTCCGATAATTTGGGCGCAATGCACAATACTAAGAAGGAAGAGGCGTTATCCGGATTAATGATATTGGGCTTCCCGAGGATGCTTGCTGATAAAGCATTGAACAAAATTATTGAGACGGAAGGAACAGGCTTATCGGTGGAACAACTGATCAGGCACGCACTGAAGATATTGTGAGGACCGCGACCAAAACAAAACTTAAAAGCCTGCTCTGGCTGGCCGTCATGCTGACCTTCCGGGCCACTGCCGCAAATGGCAGCCCGGAATGGAGGGATGACCTGTCCGTCCTTTTCCAGGCACCCCCCGACAGTATCCGAAAAGATTCCCTGGAGTTACCCTATCCGTTCACGGAAGAGATGACAGCACCCGGGAACAAGGAATATGGCCTTTTTCTCAAAAATCCTTCGAACATCAAGACCAACCTTGAGTACGACCCGGTCACGCGCCAATATTATTATACCTACAGGATCGGCGATATCGATTACCGGATGCCTGCCACCCTCTCCTTTGAAGAATACCAGGAGATGGATATGAAAGCCCTGCTGGACAAATACTGGCAGGAAAGGGCCGAAGCCGCCTCGGTCGACAATAAAAGGGGACTGATCCCAAAGATCGTCATTCCCGGCAAAGTGTTCGAAACCATCTTCGGGAGCAACACGGTTGATATCAGGCCTCAGGGTTCGGCCGAGATCATGTTCGGTATTGTATCCAACAAGCGCGATGATCCGATGCTCAATACCCGGCAACGACGTCAGACCAACTTCGATTTCGACGAGAGGATCCAGCTCAACGTGATTGCCAAGATCGGAGATAAGATCGAGTTCAAGACCAGTTACAATACAGAAGCAACTTTCGATTTTGAGAACAAGCTGAAGCTGAAGTACGAGGGGAAAGAGGATGACATTATCCAGCTCATTGAGGGGGGTGATATAAATATGCCATTGAATACCAATCTGATTCGTGGTGTGGAAAGCCTGTTCGGCCTTAAAACAAAACTCCGGTTTGGAAGGGTGACGGTCACAGCCGTTTACTCACAACAGGAGAGTGAAACCAAGACCATCGTGGTGGAGGGCAATGCCCAGGCGATCCGTTACCAGATCCGGGCCGACGAATATGAAGAGAACAAGCATTTCTTTGTAGGACACTATTTCCGTGAGAATTACAAAAACGCACTCTCGGAACTACCCATCATCAATACCAATGTGAACATTCTTAAGATGGAGGTATGGGTGACAAACATCGGCGCAGCCATTACCGAAAACAGGAATATCGTGGCATTTCAGGACCTGGGGGAGCCCAATCCTTATAATTCAAGGGTCTTTCACGGTACACCTGGCGCCATTTATCCGTCGAACAACGTGAACGACCTGTTTCAGGTACTGATGCCCACTCCTGCCGATACCGCGAAGATCAGGAATATCAATACAGTAACCGACTACCTGAAGGGACCACCTTTTGCCCTGGTTTCGGGAGAGGATTTCGAGAAGGTGGAGAGTGCCCGCCGACTTTTACCCACCGAGTATTCGTTCAATCCCAAACTGGGGTTTATCTCCCTCTACACGGCGCTTAATCCTGACCAGACCCTGGCCGTGGCCTACCAGTATCAGATCGTTGGCGACACCACTGTTTACCAGGTCGGGGAGTTCAGCGACCAGGGGATCGTTTCGCCCCAGGCCCTGATCGTGAAACTGCTGAAGAGCACTTCGCTCAATACCAGAATCCCGATGTGGAAACTGATGATGAAAAACGTCTATGCGCTGGGAGCTTACCAGGTTCAGCCAAACGATTTCATGCTCAACATTCTTTATTCGGGCAACGCCAACGGGGTTCCCACTGCATATCTGACAGAAGGGCGACTGAAAGGGATTCCCTTGTTGCGCGTCCTCAATTTCGACAACCTCAATCCACAGTTCAATCCACCGGCCGACGGTATGTTTGATTTCATCGACAACGCGGCAACCCAGGGAGGTACCATTCAGGCATCGAACGGACGCATCTTCTTCACCATGCTTGAACCCTTCGGACAGGATCTCCGCGACTCGATATACGACCCCGCCAACCCGAAGCAATCCCTGGAACTGGCCAACAAGTATTGCTTTGATTCACTCTATACCATGACCAAAGCCATGGCGCGTCAGTATCCCGAAAAAAACAAGTTTATGCTGGAAGGGTTTTACAAATCGACCACTGGTTCAGAGATCTCCCTCAATGCGCTGAACGTGCCACAGGGATCGGTGAGGGTGACCGCAGGCGGTGTGCTCCTCAGGGAAAATGTGGACTATACCGTCGACTACACCCTCGGAAGAGTTCGGATCATCAACGAGGGGATCATGAATTCGGGAACTCCCATCCATGTCTCACTGGAAAGCAACGAACTCTTCAGCATTCAGTCAAAACGTTTCATGGGTGCCAACATCAATTACCAGTTCAGCAAGGATTTCAACATCGGCGCGACGATCCTGAACCTCAACGAACGACCGCTGACCCAGAAAGTCAACTACGGTGACGAACCGATGTCGAATACCATCTGGGGTATGAACCTGATGTACCGGAGCCAGTCGAGACTGATCACCCGGTTTATCGACGCCCTTCCGCTGATCACTACCAAGGCCCCTTCCAATGTGTCGCTCGATGTGGAGTTTGCCCACTTCATACCGGGTCATTCGCGGGCCATTGGCAAGACCGGAACCACCTACATTGATGATTTTGAAGGAGCCAAGTCGACCATCGACCTGAAAAATATGGGCACATGGTTTCTGGCCAGCACTCCCCAGAACCAGTTTACCATGTTTCCGGAAGCGGCGCCCGGCACGGGACTCTCCTATGGTTTCAACCGGTCAAAACTTGCCTGGTATATCATCGATCAGCTCTTCTATGATAAAAATACCAATCTCCTGCCGCCCAACGTGACCAATGACGAGTTGTCGAACCACTATGTCAGGCAGATTTGGGAAAGCGAAGTTTTTCCGAACAAGCAGCCCCTCAACGGTGTTCCGGTCAACCTTAATGTGCTGAACCTCGCATTCTATCCCTCGGAGAAAGGGCCCTACAATTACGATGTGGCTCCCACAGGACTCTCGGCCGGGATCGACGAGAACGGTTTTCTGGTCAATCCGGATTCCCGGTGGGGAGGGATCATGCGGAGAATCGAAACCTCCGATTTCGACGCCACCAACATCCAGTATATCGAGTTCTGGATGATGGATCCTTTTATATACGACAGTACCAATACCGGTCAGATCTATTTCAACCTCGGGGATATTTCTGAAGACATACTTCGCGACGGCAGGAAAAGTTTTGAAAACGGGCTTCCAACCAGCGAACTTGTTGTGAATGTCGATACCACGATCTGGGGGCGGGTTCCCAATCTTCAGGCGCTGGTCGATGCCTTCGACAATAATCCTGCTTCCCGTCCCTTCCAGGATGTGGGTTACGATGGTCTGAGAAATCCTGATGAACAATCTTTCTTCGATCCGGAGTATCTGGAGAAGATCAGGAACCTCTACGGCGAAAATTCCCTGGCCTATAAAAATGCCATTGCCGATCCCTCGGCTGATGATTTTCACTATTTCCGGGGCGATGATTATGACAATGACCCGCTGTATGCCAGCGTTCTGGAACGGTATAAGAAGTTCAACGGAACCGAAGGAAACTCACCGGCTGCCGAGCAAACCAATGTGAACTACATGCCTCAGTCGACCACGCTTCCGAATATTGAAGACATCAACAAGGACAATACCCTCAGTGAGGCGGAAAGATATTACCAGTACGTGGTGAACCTCCGGCGCGACCAGATGGTTCCCGGTTCCAATTATATCACCAATGTCTATACTGCTACCGATATCCCGCTGGCCAATGGCGAGCGGGGAAGCGTGAGATGGTACCAGTTTAAGATACCCATCAGAACGCCCGATAAAGTGGTGGGAAACATTACCGATTTCACCTCAATCCGTTTCATGAGAATGTTCTTCCGGGGATTTGAACGACCGGTGGTTTGCCGTTTTGCCACACTGGAGCTGAGCAGGGGAGAGTGGCGTAAGTACAATCATTCCATTCTCTCACCCGGGGAGTATATACCGGATGACTATCAGAACCAGACCCAGTTCGACATTGCCACTGTGAGCATTGAGGAGAACGGGAGCAAGGAACCTATCCCGTACGTCATACCTCCGGGTATCGAAAGGGAAGTGAACTGGGGATCCACCAACCTTCAGCAGCTCAACGAGCAGTCGATGAGCCTGAAGGTCTGCAATCTGGTCGACGGTGATGCCCGGGCTGCCTATAAAACCTGTGAGTTCGACTTCCGGCAGTTCAAACATCTGAAAATGTTCGTGCACGCGGAACAGGCGATTAAAAGCCAGAACCTGAAGAACGGGGACCTGACGGTCTTTATGCGGATCGGCAGTGATTTCACCGAAAATTATTATGAGTATGAAATCCCTCTGATATTTACCCCCTGGGGAACCGGAGCCGATAATCCGGATGCCATCTGGCCGGAGGCCAATGAATTCAATATCAGTCTCGAGCGACTTGTGGAGGTAAAATATAACCGGTATATTGCGATGAGCGAACCAGGCTCCACCCTTACCGAATCATTGCCTTACACGGAATGGGACGGGAAGAATAAGATCACCGTCGTGGGGGTTCCCACCATCAGTGATGTGAAATCCATCATGATCGGGGTACGTAACCCGAAGAAGAATATGCAGACACAGGATGACGACGGGCAGGCCAAATGCGCGGAGATCTGGGTGGATGAACTGCGCCTGACGGATTTTAACAAACAGGGAGGATGGGCGACCAATGCACGTTTTTCCGTCGATCTCGCCGATCTCGGAAGGTTTCAGGTGAGCGGAAGCTATATGAGCTCAGGATTCGGAACACTTGAGGAAAAGCAGACGCAGCGCCCGATGGAGGCGGTACTGATGCTGGGTATTGATGCCGATGTGGAACTGGGTAAATTCTTTCCGCAAAAAACCGGCATCCGGATCCCGATGCACTTCGACTACTCCTTTCAGAAAAATACTCCCAGGTATGATCCGTTACATCCCGACTTTTATCTGAAGGATGTATTCGACGCGATGGATACCAAGAGGGAGCGGGATTCTCTGAGCCAGATCACCGAAGCCTACACCCAGCGAAAGAATTTTAATCTGATGAATGTCAGGAAAGAGAGGACTTCACAGAGAAAGCCCCGCTTCTACGATATCGAGAATTTCAACGTGAGTTATGCCTATTCCGAAATCTATCACCGGGATGTGGATGTTGCCTATGATTTGAGGAAAAAGTACAGCGGCGGTCTCGGATATACTTTCACGAACCAGCCGAAGAACGTGACGCCCTTTTCCAAGGTGAAGTTCCTTAACTCCAGCAAAGCTTTTAAACTGGTCAAGGACTTCAATTTCTACTACCTTCCCAAATCCTTTACCTTCCGTACCGACATGAACCGTGAGATGAACCAGCGGCAGTTCCGGAACAAGAGTATCGCCATCATTCCCATGGAGACGTTTTTCGTGAAAAAGTGGGATTGGTCAAGGTTGTATGATCTTAAATATGATTTTGCCAAATCCCTGAAACTTACCCTTGTGGCCAATGCTCAGGCGTTCATCAACGAACCGCCCGGTCAGGTCGATCGTTCGGAGCGGGATAAGATCTGGGACGAGATCTTTTCGGGAGGGACCACCAACAGTTATACCCAGCAGTTCGGGATTGCCTGGGAGGTTCCTTTCTCAAAGATTCCGGTTCTGGATTTTATCACGTCAACGGTAGCCTACCAGTCGAACTACCGCTGGCTGGCCAGCCCCCTCTCGATCCAGCCCAGGTTCGCCAATACCATAGAGAACGGGAATACACGTTCGATCAACGGAAGCATGAATTTTGTAACCCTCTACAACAAGGTGCCATATCTCAAACGGATCAACCAGGGAAAACCTGTAAATCCGCGCGATCAGGCGGTCAGGCCGCAAAAGCCCAAAGCAGCTGACCCAAAAACAGCAGCCGACAGTCTCAAACCAGAAAAACCCAGGGTGGATGTAGGAAAGATTTTGCTGGAGGGAACGGTTAGATTCCTGATGGCGGTCAGAAATGTGAAATTCGCCTATACACAGGGCAACGGTATGATGTTGCCCGGGTTTATCCCGGAACCCGAACTGCTGGGGATCAATCTGGGAAGCAATGCTCCGGGGCTGGGATTTGTCTTTGGCGATGTGAAGGATATCAGACCCAAGGCAATCCAGAATGAGTGGATGACTTACGATACCATGCTGAATACGGCTTACAATACACGGTTCAGCGAGAACCTTTCCGTCACCATCTCACTCGAACCGATCAAAGACCTTCGGATTGAGCTGAATGCCACACGTCAATACAACCGGACGCATCAGGAGTACTTCAGGGCGAACGCCAATCGCGAATTCAACTCCTTCTCACCGATGGATAACGGAAATTTCACGATGACCTACATCATCATCGGTACCTCCTTCAGTAAGGAGGATGAATTCGGGAAGTCGGTCGTATTTGAACGGATGAAGGAGATGAGGAAAGAGGTTGCAGGGCGGTATTCAGCGATGAATCCCAACTCCGGCGGGATGATTGATTCCACAGGTTATCCGTTGGGATACGGCGCCACCAATCAGGATGTTCTGGTCACGGCTTTCATGGCCGCCTACAAGGGGCAGGATCCTTCAAAAATAAAACTGACGCCATTCCCTTCCATCCCTTTGCCGAACTGGAGGATCACCTACGACGGGCTGATGAAGATCAAGGGGATTAAAAGGTATCTTCGCCAGCTTACCCTAAGTCACGCTTACGTGTCGACCTACTCGGTGGGTAACTATTATCATAACATTCTCTTCCGGGAGGCGAACGGGTTCCCCTCGGAACTCGACAACGCGGGGAATTTTATCCCGAGAGATCAGATCAGCGTGGTTTCCATCACAGAACAGTTCAATCCGCTGATCAAATTCGACGTGGGCTTCGTCAACAGCATTCTGGCAAGCCTGGAACTCCGGCGGTCGAGAAATCTATCCTTTAGTTTTGCCAACAACCAGCTCACCGAAATATTCTCCAACGATTTTGTGGTAGGGCTGGGCTACCGGTTCAAAAACATAAAACTCAACTTCAGCGGACTTCTTGGCGGAGGCAGCAAGGCCCGCACCAATAGCGACCTCAACCTGAAGCTCGATTTCTCTATCAGGAAAAATAAAACCACCCTTCGCAGGATTGATCAGGATATCAACCAGATATCTACCGGACAGCAAGTCATGTCGATCAATTTCTCCGCCGATTACAACCTTACCACCCAGTTTACCGTCAGGTTCTATTTCGACAAGGTGATCAACAGTCCCTATGTCTCGAATCAGTACCGCACTTCCAATACCAAAGGCGGGATTGCTCTCCGGTTTTCACTTTCACAATGACCTGACACAGGATAAGAGAAAATGTTTTATCTTTGAAGGGTACATCTAAACTCTGTAATATGAATGTTCCTGCAAATCTCAAGTACACCAAGGATCACGAATGGCTTAAAGTGGAAGGTGATCATGCCTATATCGGAATCACCGATTTTGCCCAGCATGAGTTGGGTGATATCGTTTTTATCGAAGTTGAAACCGTCGGGGAGATTCTCGGACAGCACGAATCGTTTGGCACCATCGAAGCCGTGAAGACTGTTTCCGACATGTATATGCCGGTGGCGGGAGAGGTTCTGGAGTTCAATGAAGCCCTGACCACCAAACCGGAGATCGTCAATCAGGATCCTTACGTGGAGGGTTGGATCGTCAAGATCCGGCTCACCGATCCGGCCGGGGTCGACGGGCTGCTAGACGCTGCCCGGTATTCCGCCCAGATTCAGGGTTAACACAGTCTTTTCTGCCTACCGGACGTGAAGCTTTTTCTGCAGAATAACCTCCCGGCTGTTTTGTGGGGATTGTTGATCGTTATCCTGACAGCTATCCCGGGTAGTGCATTACCAAGACTTCCCAGGTTCACTGATCTTTTTCATCCCGACAAGCTGATGCATGTATTCATGTTCGGGGTTTTTGTTGTATTGTTGATCCGTGGATTCCGAAAGCCGGGAACGCCGGGGTGGATTTCACGGAGAATCATTCTTGCCGCTATGCTCACCGGCATCTTCCTGGCCGGTTTAACAGAACTTTACCAGAGTTTCTCCTTCATCAACCGGAGCGCCTCACCCTGGGATTTTATGGCGAATGTGGCCGGGTGTTTCACC
>CAYWHQ010000011.1:0-17255 GCA_964457665.1 uncultured Prolixibacteraceae bacterium
AAAATAAAGGATGGAAAAATATAGGGAAAAAATCCAGTACCTGTTACCTCACACGGTATTAATAACTTATTTTTGTTAAGAGAATGACTGATAACCGGAATCAATTGGTTTCAGGCTGCATTCTTTGTCAGGAATATTCCTGCAAGGTGTATAACCTGAATAACAGAAATGACCCATGACAACCAAACAAGAAAATAGAAGGCTTTCCGATGACAGCATCATCCGCCTGCTCGAGATAACGGAGCAACTCACCAATGCAGGCGGTTGGGAATGGGATATCATGACGGAAACGATGGTCTGGACGCAACAGACATACCGGATTCATGACCTGGACCCGCTGCTTACGGAGGAGACAGGGGCAGAACTGATAAAGTTGAGTCTGAGCTGTTATTCTCCGGAAGGCCGCTCCCTGATTTTTTCAGCGTTTGAAAGATGTTGCAGGGATGGAACTTCCTATAATCTTGAGTTCCCCTTCAGGACGGTGAAAGGGCGGGAACGCTGGATACGGACGATTGGCAATCCGGTATGGAAGGCAAACAAAATCGTTAAGGTGACCGGCAATATTCTGGATATCACGGAGGAAAAGCTCAGGGAAGAAAGAATTCTTTTTTCTGAATCAAAGTTCCGGGCCATTATTGAACAGGCTGCCGAAATGTTATTTCTGCACGACATGAATGGGAATATCCTCGAAGTGAACAGGGCTGCCGTCGTTCAAACCGGATTTTCTGCCGAAGAGCTTCATAAAATGACGGTTTTTGACATCGATCCGGATGCAGTGGAAAGAGCTGATAAATCCGGTATATGGGAAAAACTTGAAGCAGAGAACAAGCTTACCTTCCGGGTACGTCATCAACGGAAGGATGGGACCATATACCCGGCAGAGGTTAAGGCCGGTAAGATCTCAGTTCAGGGAGCTGAATATATCCTGGCCCTGGTCAGTGATATTTCGGATCGTCTTGCTGCGGAAAACGAACTGAGCGATCGTGAAAGGCGTACCAGGGCGCTTTATGCCGCTATCCCCGATCTGTTATTCCTTATGAGTGCCCAAGGGGTATTTCTCGAATACAAGGCCGAAAAAGACCAGTTATTGATGGAACCGGAGAAATTTATCGGCCATAATATCCGGGAACTCTTTCCGGAATGGTTTTCCACTTTGGTCTGCAGCAATATCGAACAGACCTTGTCAACCGGCCGGATTCAGGTATTCGAATATGAACTGGAGGTGGACAGCGGTCACCGGTATTTCGAATGCCGGATGGTGCCCCACTCCGGCAGCGAGGTTTTCGCGGTAGTCAGAAATATTACGGCGAAGCGGGAGATGGAGATGCAGCTTAGGATCAGCGAATCGAATGCACGCGCCATCATGGAATCGACAGACGATGTGATAATCCTGCTCGACCCCCAGGGGGTGGTAATCGATACCAATGAAGCCCATGCCAGGCGGTTGCATATGACGCGTGCGGAACTGCTGGGGAAAAACATCTTTGACATCCTTCCCGGTGATGTTGCTGAATCGAGGCGCGAAGCGGTAAACAAAGCCTTTAAAACAGGGAAAAGGACCCATGGAGAGGATTACAGGGGTGGATTCTGGAATGAATTCAACATTTTTCCTGTTGCCGGGGAAAACGGGAAGATAACCAAGGTTGCGGTTTTCTCCCGGAATATCACCGAGAGGAAAAAACTGATCGCACTGCTTGAGGAGCAGAACAAAACTTTGCGGGAGAGCGGGCAAAAATACCGTACTTTATTCGAAGGTCTTACGCAGGGAGTATTCTACCAGTCGGCTGATGGCAAAGTAACTGAAGCCAACGATGCTGCCCTCCGTATGCTTGGAATTAGCCGTGAACAGTTCCTGGGTAAGGATTCCTATGATGAGCGCTGGACAGTAGTGGATGAATCAAACCAGTTATTACCCCCGGAGAAACATCCGTCCATGGAGGCCCTCATTACCGGGCTCCCGGTATTAAACCGGACTGTAGGTGTTTTTATGCCTGAAAAAGATGAATATAATTGGTTAATAATAAGCGCAATGCCTCAATTCAGGGAGGGAGCCGACCGTCCCGCCGAGGTTTTTGTTAGCATGCAGGATATTACCGGCAGGAAGCAGTCAGAGGATCAGTTGCAGCGAAGCGAGAAACAGCTGAAGGAGCTGAATATGATGAAGGATAAGTTTTTCTCCATCATAGCGCATGACCTGAAGAGCCCTTTCAATGCCATTCTTGGATTCAGCCATATTATTCTCGATCATATTGCCGAACGCAGGTACGACGATGTTAATAAGTATGCCCAGATCATCCGGAACGCGTCCCAGAGGACCATGGAGCTGCTCACGAATCTGCTCGACTGGTCAAGAATGCAGACGGGAAGGATAGAGTATAATGCGGAGTATTTTGAGATTACCTCTCTGATAAAGGATATCACACAACTGATGGCGGATGTGGTTGCCGCGAAGGATGTGGAGATCAGAATGGGAGAGATGCGCCAATCCCTTGTATATGCTGATAAAAACATGGCCGGGGGGATACTCCGTAATCTGTTGTCCAATGCATTGAAATTCTCACATTCCGGAGGATGGATCTCGGTTAATACCTCTATGATTGGTGCTGAGCAGATCATCACAGTCGCCGACAACGGAACGGGGATACGGAAGGATCATCTTGAAAAGCTTTTCAGGATTGATGAGAACACTTCTACTCCGGGCACACGCAATGAGAAAGGAACCGGACTGGGACTGATCCTCTGTAAGGAATGGGCAGAAAAGTGCGGCGGCAGGATCTGGGTGGAAAGCGAATGGGGCCAGGGCAGCCGGTTTATGTACACGCTGCCGGTGGCAGATAAAAACTTCGAAAACCTGAACCAGCAATGATAGAACCGGTAAGAATATTAATCATTGATGATAATCAGGATACCATCACAATGGTAAAAAAAATCCTTGCGGCAGAAGGGGCTGAACTGTTTGATGCGACCGACGGGGAGCAGGGAATCTGTTTGATACAATCGCTCAAACCTGATCTGGTGCTGCTGGATGTGATGATGCCCGGGATGGATGGCTTCGAAGTGTGCAGGAGAATAAAAAATGATCCCGAATCAGTAAACGTATTGGTCATTATGATCTCGGCGATCAGGACCGATCCTTCACAACAGGTTGGTGGCCTTGCTGCCGGGGCCGATGGGTATATCACCCTTCCAATGCCCATGAATGAAATGCTTGCACGGATCAGACCCTTTCTCCGCATTGCCATGAGTGAAAAGGCCTTGAGAATTAGTGAGGAAAGGCTACGGTTGACGCTTGACGCCATCAACGACGGGTTCTGGGACTGGCATATTCCAACCGGACAAGCGTTTTTCAGTCCGGTTTATTATTCCATGCTCGGCTATATGCCTGGTGAATTTCCTGCGAGTTATGATTCCTGGCGCAAGCTGGTTCATCCGGAAGATATCAGCCGGGTGGATGCTGAGATAAGGGAAAAGATTGAAAGCGGACAGGGATATTTAGTTGAATTCAGGATGCTCGAAAAGGATGGGAACTGGCGTTGGGTGCTTGGAAGGGGTAAAGTGGTGGAGAAAGATGAAGCTGGCCGGCCTGTCAGGATGGTCGGGACACATACAGATATTTCCGAAAGAAAGAAGGTAGAGGAGAAACTGGTGAACAGCGACAGGATCTTCGAACATGCGATGGATATGTTGTGTATTGCCGGCTTTGACGGATATTTCAAGGTACTCAATCCTTCCTGGACCAGAATCCTGGGATATTCTTCAGAAGAGCTTCTCCGCAGGCCATGGATTGAGTTTGTGCATCCTGAAGACAGGGACATAACCGCCGATGCAAGAAAAACACTCGCAGGAGGGCAGAAGGTATTCCGGTTTGAAAACAGATATATATGCAAGAATGGGGAGATCAAATGGTTGTCCTGGAACTCAATTCCATACGAGCATGAAGGTTTGATGTACGGAGTGGCGCGCGACATTACGGAAACCAAACGCATGGAAGCTGCGTTGAAGGAGAGTGAGCGAAAGTACCGGTCGATCTTCGAAAATACGCAGGATGTATTTTATCGGGTCGATGCCCATGGTATTATTACCGAGATCAGTCCTTCGATATACAGGTACTCCGGGTACAGAAGGGAAGAATTGATCGGAAAACCTGTGGAAGAGGTCTATCTGAACCCTGATGACAGGATTTTGTTGTTAAATATACTTGGTAAAACCGGAGAAGTATCAGGCTATGATGTTCAGCTCAGAACCAAAGACGGACAAATCAGATGGGCATCTCTGAATGTGCACCTGCTGATGGATGAGTCGGGAAATCCTTCCGGCGTGGAAGGTTCCATGCGCGACATTACGGAAAGCAGAATGGCCGTTGAAGCGCTCAGGGAGAGTGAGGAGAAATTCCGTTCCCTGGCTGAAGCGGCCCCATACGCGATCATGATCTACCAGGACGACCATTGGGTTTATACCAATCCGGCTGCCGGGGAGATCTCCGGTTACCGTCAGGAGGAGTTAAAGGATAACCGGTTTTGGGATCTGGTTGATCCGGAGGACCGGAAGATGGTCGAGACGGTTGGCAAACAGCGGCAAACTGGAGCATTGGGGAAGCTATCCTATGAATTCAGATTCATCAGCCGCGAGGGCAAACGTAAATGGGCCTATCTCACCGGATCGACCATTCTCTATTCGGGACGGCCCGCGGGCCTGGTTTCGGTGATTGATATTTCTGAACGAAAGCGCAATGAGTTGATCCAGAAAGTGTTGTTTAATATATCCAACGCGGTGACCACCACCACCGATGTACGGCAACTGATCAAAGGAATACAACATGAGCTTGGATTGCTGATTGATACTACCCATTTTTACATCGCCTTTTATGATGAAGGCAGTGGTATGCTCTCCTCTCCCTATAATCCGGATGAGATTGATCATATTGAAGTATGGCCGGCCCGTGAGTCGCTGACAGGAATGGTCGTTTTTCAAAACAGGCCGCTTCTTGTCAACAGAGCGGAGATCATGGCGATGAATGAAAAGGGTATGATCAACCTTGTGGGATCCCTTTCGCAATGCTGGCTGGGTGTTCCGTTGCATACTGCCGGAAAGGTTACAGGCGCCATCGTGGTCAGAAGTTTCTCCGACGAAAAGGCCTACACCCATGAAGATGTGGAAATGCTGGAGTTCGTTTCCGACCAGATCAGCCTTTCGATACAACGGAAGAAAACAGAAGAGGAGCTCATTCATGCCCTGGATAAAGCCCGCGAATCGGAGCAGCTCAAGTCGGCTTTTCTGGCCAATATGAGTCATGAAATACGCACCCCCATGAACGCGATTCTCGGCTTTTCCGATTTACTGGGTAAACCCGATACATCGCCCGGCGAGGCGGAACGGTTCACATACATCATAAGGAACGCGGGGAACAGGCTGATGCACATCATTGATGATATCATCGATATTTCCAAGCTTGAGGCAAACCTTGTACAGATTCACCCTGCTCCGTGCAATATTGCAGGATTACTGAAAAACGTGACCGAAATACACCGGAATTCGGAGTCAGTAAAAAAGAAACACTCGCTGGAACTTATCCTTCATCTGACGCAGGAAACATCCCTTGCTGATGTGGTAACCGACCAGACAAGGCTTCTGCAGGTACTCGATAACCTGATTACCAATGCCATTAAGTATACCGATCATGGCAGCATCACGATCGGGGTGAACATGGTCAGAAAGGAAGAGAGGGATTTTCTTGAATTCTGCGTAAAGGATACAGGTAAGGGCATTCCATCGGAAAAGATAGCCATTATTTTCGAAAGGTTTCGTCAGGTAGAGGAACTGGGATATCATGAAGGAACGGGGTTGGGACTCAGTATTTCCCGTGCCCTGGTAGGTCTTCTGGGTGGTGAAATCGATGTGCGCTCCGAACCGGGGAAGGGATCGGCCTTCTTTTTCACCATACCCTATATCACTGCCGGTCCGGAATCTTCGCTGGAATGCACCCATCCCGGCCATACCACACCCAACCTTGCTGGAATGCATATTATCGTGGCGGAAGATGATGAGGACTCCTGGATTCTTATCGATTTTTTTCTTGAAGGAACCGGAGCCAGGGTATCAAGGGCTGTCGATGGCGATGATCTGATGCATATGCTCGAAGCAGAACAAGCTGATCTGATCCTTCTGGACATCAATATGCCGGGTAAAACCGGATATGAATGTCTGCAGGAGATCAGACATGCAGGCAATAAGGTCAGGATTGTTGCGCAGACGGCTTATGCCATGGCCGATGAGAAGAGAAGATGCATGGATTCAGGTTGCGATGGATATCTTGCCAAACCCTTTACAAAAAAGGGATTCTTTGATTGTCTGGCAGCCGTGATGAGGATCCGGGATCAGGAGCCCTTGAGAGGCAAGGTAAAGTAAAATTCCGAACCGGAGCCGAGCACACTCTTTATTCCGGTTTCACCCCCGTGTGCCTCTATAATTTTTTTTACGATAGACAGGCCCAGTCCGGTACTTTTTTCCCCGCCGGTTGATCTCGACGATGCCCGCTGGAAGGGTTTGAAGAGCAGCGGGATCTCCTCGCTCCTTATCCCCTGGCCATGATCTGACACGGTAACCCGGACTGTTTTCTGGCCAGGGTTGATTAATACTTCGATGGAACTTCCCGGAAAGGAATATTTCATGGCATTGGTCAGCAGATTCGTCAGCACCTGTTCAATTTTTGGGCGGTCAATCAAAACCAGGCAAGGAATTTCTCCAGGCTGAAAGATCAGTTGCATCTCTTTTTTCCGTGCAAAGATCTCATTCATCCGGATGGTTTGCTGCACTACTTCCCGGATATCCTCCTCCGAAAGGTTGAGTTCCAGGGTGCCTGATTCAATATTGGCGATATCAAGCAGATCGTTTACCAGTCCCAGCATGAATCCCGATGTCCGGTAGATTGTCTGGATAATCTCTGTGCGTTCCGCTTCAGAGTTTGTCATATCTTCGTCCATAAGGAGTTCCGACAATCCCCTGATCACGCCGATCGGGTTTCGAAGGTCGTGGGCCGCGATGCCAAGGAATTGGTTTTTAATCCGGTTGAGTTCGTCGAGTTCACGGTTCTTTTTCGCAAGCTCTCGCTGCATGTTGACCAGCTCATTATTGAGACGGCTCAGGTCGTCGAAATAGGCAACACCGGTTTCGGCATCCATCGAATTGCTTTCTCTCGCATATTGTCTGGCCGAGGCACGAAGGAGGTTTGTCTGTTCGTTGTTGATCCTGGTCAGCTCATCAAATAGTTGTTGCGCCCCGTTTTTGGTGGTCGCTGCCGCGATACCGATCTGATGGCCGAAATGGCCTCCGAAAAAAGTGAATGTCTCCGGCCCTGTGGGTGTTTCGATGTTGATCTCCCATCCCATGGAAGAGCCTCTTTTTTTAATTTCCATGAAGAAATTCAGCATTTTATCCAGATCACCTGTCACTGCAACATTGAATAACATTCTACCGGTCATCTGAGGCGACAACACCTTTCCCTCATCATGCAATACCTGATCCACCCGGCCATCCTGGTCACAGATCAGTGAAAACCTTTTGCCTGTTATGATCATGGGTCCAAATGAAGTATTTTATTCGCTGTGATGATTGCATCCTGAGCGTTAAGAGCATACCCGTCGGCGTCAACCTGTTGCCACAGGGTGTCAACAACCCTGAATGGATAACCACCGACGATGATTTTCATTGATTCCGGAATCGCTCGAGTGGTACGGGCTTGATGTATCATTTCAGCCACAAGGTTGATATGGTATGTCATGGTGGCTGAGATAGCCAGAAGCTGTGGTTGCTGTTCAACAACAAATTTACACACACCGTCGACCGGCATGTTGGCGCCCAGGTAATAGGTATCCCACCCCTCCATTTCAAAGAAATCTGCCACCATCCTTGCCCCTATTTCATGGAGTTCGCCCGGGACACAGGTGGCAACCATTTTCCGGGGTCTCTTTTCGCCGGAGAACAGATATGGATAGAGTTGCGACATGACCAGCTGCGTGGATCCTGTACAATAATGCTCCTGCGCAACAGATATCTGGTTGGTCTGCCACAGGCGTCCGATCTCGTATTGCACCGGCTGGAAGATCTCGGTATAGATATCTTTTATCGCCTTACCGGCAGCCACTTCGTTCATGATGAGACTCATCGCCGCGTTTCGCCCGGTCTGCAGCAGATGGTTCAGATAGCTTTTGGCCAGCGGGGTCAGGAAGGTTTCTGTGGCGGGAATAGAAACTTTCTCATCACCGGCCGAAAACTGCCGCATGGAGAGATTGAAGAACCTTTCAATCTCACTGTTCTCTTCAGGCGTGCAATGATCCATAATGCGGACCTTCAGCATCTCCAAACTCTCCCTGACATCCTTTTCAGGCACCCTGACCGAAAGGAGGAATGTTTTCAACCATGACACAAATTCCTCGAACAGAGCTGGCTGACCGGCCCAGACCGATTCGGCAAGAAACGATAGTATCCATACAATATCGTTCTGATAGTTGAACCGCTGACGGGGTGTATAGACCGCCTCCAAATCGGGCCTTTTTCGGAAATGATCTGCCAGTATCACTCCCGGCAGCGTATCTTTCAACCCAATTATTTTTTGTTTGAGCTGTTCATTCGTTTCCATCGGATTTATGATTTTTATACAGGGATATCCCGTGTATTCCTGTCCCATTGTCGATCCTGCACCGGTATCTCTGATACATCATTGACCGGTGTGACCGCGGATGCAGGTATCTGGCGTAAACCATTACGGAGTCATTATCGCTGATCCGCATCTTTCCGTAATTAAAAACAAATCCTTTTCCGATGGGATTTTCGATCAGTCTGGAATCCGAGAAGACAACAAAAGCATGGGAGTTACGGATAGAATTTCGGGAGAAATATTCCCAGGTTGTAATCTGCATGGATGCGATGATGTCAGGTATGGTATCAGGCTTGTTCTGAGGGTGTTCCCTGCCACATTTTGCGTAATGGATCACCGCCCTGATCTCTTCTCCGCTTCTCAGCGACTCCATCAATTCTTCAAAACTTTTAACCTGTTGACACTGCCCGGAAGTATGTATGACAGCAGAGAGGAGAAAGAGTGTGAGTAGAAAGGAACGGCGCATAATATCAGTTATTCCCACAAAGATAAACCTAATTGAACAGGTAGTCAGCGGAATTTTGCAAAACTACTCCTTCCCATGCCGAATCAACTCCAGGTCGGCACAGTTACCGTATTCAATCTGAAACGTCGTATGGGATATACCGAACTTTTCCCTGAGGATGGATTCTACCTCGGTCAGAATCACACCTGTGTCGCTGATCTTCAGATCGGAAACGGTTTCCAGATGTGCTTCAAAATGAACCTGGTTGTCCTGAAGCTGCCAGCAATGCACATGATGCACATTGCGGATCATATGGTGCGTTTCGATGCTGTTTTTTATCTGTTGAAGGTTCAGATGCCTGGGTGTGCTCTGCATCAGGATCCCGGTGGACTCATGCAGGATGCCGTATGCCTGTCGTATGATCACCACGCTGATGACCAATGTAAGTAATGGATCCAGAAAAGTAAGCCCGGTCAGCCCGATTACGATTGCACCGGCAATGACAGCCACGGAGGATAGGGTATCCCCCAGAAGGTGAAGATAGGCAGCCCTGACATTCAGGCTGTGCCGGGAGTCCCTGTGAAGGAAGAGTACCGACAGGAGGTTGGCGGCCAGCCCTGCCAATGCCACAACAAGCATCAGCCCTGTCTTAACAGGTTCGGGGTTTAAAAATCTTAACACCGACTCGTAGATCAGGTAAATCGATACGGCAGTCAGAACCGACGCGTTGATGAAAGCGGAGAGGATCTCGAAACGCTTGTAGCCGAAGGTTTTCCGGGTATCCGGCTGTTTCTTTCCGACCTTGCCGGCGACCCATGCAAGCATCAGGGCCATGGTATCGCTGAGGTTATGAACGGCATCGGAGATCAGTGCGAGGCTATTCGACAGAATACCTCCCACAATCTCGAGGATGGTGATCAGGGCATTAAGAATGATCGAAAGAACCAGTCGGCCTGATGGATCCTTATGATGGGAGGAGATGTGTTCCACGCATCAAAAGTACAGATTTCGGAGATATGAATCATGGACCGGGAGCAGGTTTTTGTGGTTCATACCGGATCCCCATCTTGCGCAACAGGGGAGTGGTGTCGGTCTGATGAAGGAAGAGTCCCAGCACTGCAGGATCGTATCCCAATACAAGACCGGCAAGTTCTTCATAGGTGAGTACCGGAATCCCGGCTGTTCCCGAACCATAAACCTTTCCCTCCATCTCTTCCAGGACGTACTGCCAACGGTCCAGGAAAAAGGTACACCCGGGACAATTGGCTACGATGAGATCTGGTTTGTAAGGTTCCATGGATTCAAACTTCTTTCTGGAATTCGACAGGGAATACCCCCGGTTCTCCCGGATGAGATATTGCCGGAAACCAAATCCACAGCAATGCCTTCTTTCGGGGTAATCAACCTGAATTCCTCCCCATTCATCCGTAAGGCCTGCCAGGACCCAGGGATATTCTGCTCCCCCGATCCCTTTTTCCGGGAATATCTTGGCGTAATGGCAGCCGATGTGGTCGACCACCCTCAAAGGTTCACCGGAGGCTGCATGAACCAGGCGGTTCTTTGCTTTACGCGCAATATCCTCCCTGAACTTGTATATGATATCACTCGTATGCACCAGGTTTTCGGGGATACAGAACTCCCTGCCCGTGGTCGCCTGCAGAATTTTCCTGATTTTCTCCTCTATTTCAGGATGATGTTTCCAGGTCTCAAGCACTTCAGTATATATACCGAATGAGGTGACACAGGAACAGACAAAGTTCTTGTAACCAGCCTCTGTCATCAGCGCAAATTGTCGGGCCACCACCGTCATGGTGGTCTCAAAAGGTAAGATTCCGCTGTGGTATGCTATGCCGGTACAGGTAGTCTGGGCAGGATCATCGTATATATCCCTGCCCAGTTCGTTCCGGAGAATCTTCAGAAAAACCGTCTCAGAGGCGGGAAAAAAATTCTGCCGGATGCAACTCCGTGCGAAGTAGTAATGGTCGTCGGCAATCTCCTTCTGGTATGCGAGCCACTGATGGCTTTTCCTCATCACTCTATCCGTTTTCATGGACTCCGTCCTCAATTTTACGAAACCTTTCGAGCGCTCCGGTGGCTTCAAAAATCGCGCGGAGTTCACGGAGTGACTGTTCCGGGATCTTACGCAAGGTGCCTGCTCCAGATTCCTCATAACTGGCCCCCAGATCCCTGAGAATTTTCCTGCGGTTGTTCCGGTACCAATCCCAGACAGGTCCCTGTTCCGGGTAATAATCCGTTGTAACTTCATCGATATAGATACAATATCCGTATCGGAGCATGTGTTCCCCCACGGTTTTCCTGACGATGATCTGCCTTCTTCCTTCCTCCGAAGCGGCAAACATTCCCGACTCGATCGAAAGAGCGCGGAGGGCCTGTATGATGTATCCGGGAGTATTACCCCTGGGGCATCTGGTTTTACAGGAGAGGCATTCCCCGCATCGCCAGATCTCATCTCCGCGTAGCAGCGTGGCAAGTACTTCTTCATCATGACGCTGAACCATCTCGACGATCTGCCGGGGATCATATTCCGAAACACCTGCTGCAGGACATATGGCGGTGCATGTCCCGCAATTTATACATGCTTTCAGTCCCTCCCGGTAACGGATATCTTCCTTCAGGCGGCTGTACAGACTAACTGATTGTGGTTTGTCCAAAGTCATTAATGCTTGCAGGTTTCCTTGTCGCTGGCCAGGTTGTCGGTCAGGAATAATTCAGCCGCCCGGCGTACATCGTGCTGACGGGTGATGTATACCGTTTTCCCGTTTGACGTAAGATCCTCGAAAAGACGCGGTCCCATCCCCCCGGCAATAACAACCTCGCAATCATGCAAAGCACTCAGGATCCCATCGTGGGAGTGAAACGAATGTCCTCCCTGATGATGGTGGTCTGAATGGCTGTGATCATGATCATGATGGTGGCCGGTGACATGACCGGTAAAGGTATTCAGCCGATATTCCTCCCCGGTGATCTCACTGTTCGCTACTTCGTAAATGATAAATCCAAGTGTTCTGCCAAAATGCTGCGATAGTGTCACTTTATCATCACTCGGGATGGCAATTTTCATTGTTCCACTCATCTTAATCTTTTTTTTCAGACAAAAATAATGAACATTTGCTCATAATGATCTATTTTTTTCAGTATTTTTGTAAAGAAGTCACCGCATTCCTTTAAAGAATTCTGGTTGCAAGGGTGATTCAACACTATAAGCACCTATGGAGAATTCCGGAGAAAATACAACAGGCGGCCAGGTACATGTTTATACCGGCGATGGCAAAGGTAAGACGACTGCGGCGCTTGGTCTGGCGATGCGGGCAGCAGGGGCCGGTAAAAGGATTCTTTTTGTCCAGTTTGTAAAAGGACGGGAGTACAGCGAGATCTCCATGCTCAGGGCACATATGGATGCCATAACATTCCGGAATTTCGGCCGTGAATGCTTCATCGGCCGCGTTCCGGAAACAGAAGATTATAAGGCCGCATCTGTTGGTTTTACGGAGTTGAAAAGAATGATTTCCGGACCTGCGGTTTTCGACCTGATCATTGCCGATGAGCTGACCATTGCCCTGCACTATGGGTTGTTATCGATGGCCGATGTCAGAGAACTGATTACACTGCGTCCGCCGCAATCGGAGTTGGTCATTACCGGTCGTTATGCCTCTGCGGAACTCATTGAAATGGCTGATCTTGTTACAGAGATGAAAGAGATCAGGCATTATTTCGGAACCAAAAACCTGCTGGCACGAGAAGGGATAGAATATTAATAAAAAAAGTAAAGACAAACATGTGCCGGATTCTGTCAACTGTTTTATTTCTTCTGGTAATCGTTTCTGCAAACGCGCAGCAGGATGAAACAGCGGATACAATTTATTTGAATGAAGTAGAGGTTTTCGGCAGGAGGATTCATGAGTATCCTGTGGATTATGTGAAGATGAAAGATTTTTCCGGCATTGTAATTAAGGATGTGGGTGACTTTCTGCGGCGAGAACCTAATATTTCAGGGATCAGGAGAGGTGGTGTGGCAGTGGATCCGGTAGTCAGAGGCTTCAAGTATAATCAGGTTACGGTGTTGTTGAATGATGGTGTGAAGATTGAAGGAGGTTGTCCGAACCGGATGGACCCAGTGGCGGCCCATGTGGAGAGCGACGACATTGAAAAAATTGAAATCGTGAAAGGGCCTTACGTTTTGAAATACGGCCCCGTCATGGGGGCATTGGTCAATCTCAGGACCATTTACCCCAGCTCTTCGAAGGAGCCATATATCCATGGAAAACTGAACTATGGTTTTGAGTCGAACTGGAACGGTCAGAGGGAGCATCTGGAACTTACAGGGGGCGGCAAAGCCTTTTTCTTTCGGATTAGCGGAGGATTCAAGGGATATGGAAGTTACACCGCCGGAAATGATCAGACATTCAATACCTCTTTCCGGAAGTCCTATGCAGGAGCCACTGCGGGATTCTCTGTCGGTGAGCATCACATTTTTTTTCTTTCCTGGCAGTATAATCAGGGGAATGATGTGATGTTTCCCGCCTTGCCCATGGATGAACGATTGGATAAAACCCAGGTGATGGCGCTGGATTATACCGGATTCCGGAACGGCAGAATACTGAATAACCTGAGGTGTCAGGTATATTTTTCTCCCGTGCATCATGTCATGGATAATTTCAACCGCCCGGCTGCCGCCACGATGAGGGCTGAGACAACCGTTGATGCATACGATGCGGGCGGAAAGCTTAGCGGGGAGTGGAAAACGGGATTTGGTACCCTGATCACCGGCCTGGATTATGAATATATTCTCAAAGACGGTACAAAAGCCATGTCGATGCGGATGTTGATGGGAGGTGATACCTTTTACTCTGCCAAAAGCACCAATGTTTATAAGGAGGCAAATTGGTGTAATACGGGTATCTTTGGGGAGTACCGTTTTAGGGCAGGGGAGGTTCAGTTTACCGCTGCGGTTCGTTTCGATCTCAACCAGGCCGGGTCATCCGATACCTTTCGGCTGGTCAGGGAGGGGATCTCCTATTTTGACAGGCTGGATTCCAGGTATTTCAATGTCAGTGCCAATGCCGCGATCAGCAAGGAGATTTTCAGAGGGTTTTCTCTTTCCTTTGCTGCCGGACTCGGAACAAGGAGCCCTTCCGTATTGGAACGATTCATCAAACTGATGCCCGTGCAGTATGATTCGTATGATTATCTTGGGAATCCTCAACTGAAGCCGGAACAGAACTATCAGGCGGATCTTGCATTTGAGTTCCATAAGGGGTTTATCGGGTACTTTAATGCGAATTTTTTTTTCTCGTTCATACACAACTATATTCTCGGGAAGATCCTGCCACCTTCTGTGATAAAGCCCTCCACCCAGGGAGCTCCCGGGGTAAAGCAGTTTTCAAATGAAGGGCCGGTATATCTTACCGGATTCGAGTGCTCCTACCGTTCTCCGATAGAAAAAAAATGGGGTGTAGAAGCCACAGTTGCTGCCACGTACGGCACCAATCCTAAGGCGGTGAGGTACATCACTACCGGCGGTTCAGTTACCGGGGAGGAGATCATTAAAAATGATCCATTGCCGGAGATTCCACCCCTTGAAGGGTCGCTCCGGGTTTATTATCATTTCTGGAACAGAAAGCTGGTGCCACGGTTTTCCATCAGGCTGGTCAATGCACAAAACCGGGTTTCGGTGGCGTTTGAGGAGCAGAAGACCCCTGGTTTTGTCACAGGTTCCGTTTCCGTGAGCTATCGTCCCTGCCGGTATTTCTCAGTTACCTGTGGAGTGGAGAATATCCTCAATACCCCTTATTATGAGCACCTTAACCGGCGTATCGTGGGTTCTGCCGAGAAACTCTATGAGCCTGGAAGGATTTTTTTCATGAATGCCGGTATCAGTTTTTGATGAACCTGCGCAAACCATAAACAATCAGCGAAGTAAAAATGGTCAATATCAGTATAATCACGAGGATCATCGGGAAACCAAAGGTCTGGAAAAAACTTCCTGCCAGGTTGCCTACCATCAGCCACTGTATTAAATAAAACAGGGTAACGTTTTTTCCAGACCATTGTAAAAAACTGAGGATCTGAATTTCAGGTAATGAGTTTGCAAGAATCTCTGCAAGAACTGTGTAAATGGCAAGAAAGCCTGCTGTCCAGATAAAGAATAAAAATCCGTGGTGATAATATCCGGATGGCCCCGTAAGGTTCCGGATGACTGTGCCTGCCCATGGACTTGTTATAGCTACCGCTGCGAAAACAAGCACCAGAATGCCAATAAATGGTGTTGTTTGTCGAAAGTTATTAAAAGAAGGCACCTGGTGATGGAACAATCCAAAAGCAATTCCTGCCAGGATATATGCCAGCCAGGGAAACATAGGAAAATATGACCATGGCTGGCCGCCTGCAATAAATGCCATCAGGTAGAGGTAAAATGAGTGAGGTCCGCTAAATTCAGGGATGAATTCTGATGCGGCACTGACCAGCAGTGCAAGCAATGCCGGGATATACCATTTGATTGTCGAAATATTCAGTAAAAACCCGGAAATAACTATCCCCAGCCCCGCAAGCGTCAGAATGTCTGCCCCGAAGATGTAACACCATGGATTCAGATCCGATTTATGCGATACTATCTGCAGGAGCAGATTGGCAGAACGGCCGATATTCAGGATTATTCCCAACAGGAAAATGATCAGCCCTCTTTTAATGAAATAATTTAGCGGTCGCTTTGAACTGGCCAGAAAGTACCCCATGACAGCCATAAAGACAGGAGCACACGCAGGCCCGCCCAGAAGAAGCGAGAGCTGGCCAAGGTTTGAACGGAGAAATTCCTGGCTTCCCAACTGCTCCACGGCATGGACCTGGATCATCAGGATAACAGCCAATCCCTTGAGCAGATCAGCAGTGCTGCTTCTGGCTGATAAACCCATAATAAGCTCAGGGGTGTATGAATTTCCCGGTCACAAGGATCCTGTTCCCGCTTAAGATTGTGAAGGAATAGCTTCCGGCGGGCATGCCTGATACGGAGATATCGTGTAGTGTGTTATGTATATTCAATTCCTGCCGGATTAAAGTTCGACCATACTGATCAATGATCTCAATACTACCCTGTGTGCATCCGCTTTCAAACTGAAATGGGATGGTGATCCTGTTATCTGCTGGATTCGGAAAAGGAAAGGTGCCAGTGTCATTATTGACCGGTCCTGATATGCTCAGCCGGGTAAGGGTGGCGGAGCCGGGATAAGTATGCTCATGACCGATTTGCGCGCCGGATGTAACGGTAATGAGAAGAAAGGTAATCTGGAGATAAATGTTTTTCATCTTGTTCAAATTTTATCTTCAGGGATCTTCCTTTGTATACAATCTGGCATCCTGCGCAATAATACTGAAGCGGTTTATTAATAATCGAGTGTGACGATCCGCCCTTTGGTGAAATTAAAGAATTTGTCTTTCTGAGCCACAATAACTCCATCCATGAGGTCTTCAGGCTGGTGACCCGCCACTTTCAGGCATGCAGGGCATGCCATAATGGTAACTTTGTGATCGACCAGATGTTTCAGAAGCTCCTTCAGTGGCGGAAAATCGGAATAGGTCATATCCTTCGAGGACTTCAATACCAGTTCTACCGCGTTGATATCCAGGTAAAGTGCAACATCCTTGTCTTCCGACATCATTTTCGCCATCTTCAGGGCCATCAGTACTTTATGAGGACTCTCATATCCGCTGGAGAGATGCAGGAACAACCCGTCTTTTACTGAACAGCAAGCGCCGGCTGTATCGCTTTTAGCAAGGGAATGGTCATGGGATGTCCCGGATTCCATACTTTGCTGGCATGATGCAAAGATCATACATGCCGTAAGAAACAGTACAATGTTTTTCATGATTGCTGGTTTATGAATTTGACAAACTAAATTAGAAAAACCAGCAATATGTTTATGTTTTCATAATTATTTTTTTGCGGCAGCTTTTTCCGCAGCAGCAATAACATTCTGGAAATAGATGGCAAAGGGGCGGTAGGCGAGATGGGACCATTTTGAAAAGGGAACCTCGATCATAAGCATCGGAAAAAGAACCATCAGGTGGATCACGTAAGTAATGTAGGTGGCCATAGGTATGCCGTTGATTCTGAAAAGGTGTACAAGAATCCCTGTGAGCGTT
>CAYWHQ010000012.1:0-2932 GCA_964457665.1 uncultured Prolixibacteraceae bacterium
ATCCATGGTCCATCCCTCCTTTCCTCCTTCTGTTTGTTGTTTAATCCGTAAAGGGGGCAAAAGGTGACGCTTCCTGGCAAAAAAAAATTTTTACCCCTGTCTGAAAAATTCTAATTTGATAGGAATCATTTATTTACAATTAAGGCTTGGAAATGATTAAAAAAATTTTTAGTATCTTTGCACCCGGTTTTAAAAAGGGATAAACACTCAGAGGAAAAAATGGAAAAAGCCAAAGTATTGTTTGTGGCACAGGAGATCGTGCCGTATCTGGATGAGAGTCACATGGGGATCATCGGCCGTTACCTGCCCCAGGGAATTCAGGAAAAAGGCCGCGAAATCCGAACCTTTATGCCACGATACGGGAACATCAACGAGCGCCGCAACCAGTTGCATGAGGTGATCAGGCTTTCGGGGATGAACCTGATCATCGACGACACCGACCACCCGCTCATCATCAAGGTTGCCAGCATTCAGCAGGCAAGGATGCAAATCTATTTCATCGATAACGAGGACTACTTCCAGCGGAAATTTACCTTCCGCGACAAAAACAACGTTTTTTTCAATGACAACGACGAGCGGGCCATTTTCTTTTCGCGCGGCGTTCTTGAAACCGTCAAAAAACTTGGATGGGGTCCCGACATCGTTCACTGTCACGGATGGATGACAAGCCTTGTGCCCATCTACATCAAGAAAGCCTTCCGTGACAACCCGCTGTTCAGCGATACAAAAATCATACTCTCCATTTACGACGACGCCTTTACCGATAACATGAGCCTCGATTTTGCCGAAAAAATCCGTCTCGATGGAATCATTCCCAAAGATCTTAAACACTATAAGACGCCAGATTACGTTCATATGATGAAAGCTGCCATCGATTTTTCCGACGGCGTGATCATCGGATCTCCCTCCATCAGCCAGGATCTGGTGCAGTATATCCGGGAAACCGAAAAGCCATGTCTCGAGTTCCAGCCGATGGACCGCTATATTGATGCATACAATGATTTCTATGAAGAGATCCTTGTAAGCGAACAGGTGATTGCTGATTAATCCGAATTGTAATAACGCTGCCCCTTGAAACTAACCCCGATCAGACTCCCGGTTTCCCTCCTCGCGGGAATACTCCTGCTTCTGGCGCTCAGTACCTGTAAAAAAGATCCTTACGAAATCGGCATTGATCTGCTGCCCCCATCCGACACCCTGAACGTCCTGGTGACAGATACCATTACACTCTGGGGCTATTCCGAAAGGATTGACTCCCTGCGCACTGACGAACCAACCACCATCAGTCTGGGATCGGTCATGGACCCGGTCTTCGGCCTGACCACCATGGGACTCTATACCCAGTTCATGCTTTCGAACTCCGCTCCCGATTTCGGCACCAATCCGGTACTCGACTCCGTGGTTGTGACCCTCTACTATACCGGATATTATGGCGACACCAGCACCACGCAAAGGGTAAGGGTCTTTGAGATCGCGGAAGATTTCTACTATGACTCCATCTATTACTCCAACCAATCACTCCAGGTCTACCCGAACCTTCTTGCCGAAAAGAGCTTCAAACCCCGGCCCAATGACAGTGTTAGGGTTTATGGAAAAAAGACATCCGCCCACCTCAGGATCAACCTCACGGAAATGACGGAGTATTTCGGGAACAAACTTCTCTTTGCCCCGCCTTCGGCCCTTGAAAGCAGCGCGGCTTTTATAGGATTTATGAAAGGTCTCTTCTTTCAAACCCAGCCAGTGAACTCCGGCGGCTCCTATTTCACCTTCGGATTAGATGATCCTGCTTCCCGGATGATCATTTATTTTCATAACGATGATGCCGATTCGCTCAGTTACGGATTCATGCTCAATACCACATGCGCCAGGTTCCAGTCATTTGACCATAATGGGTACCTGGATGCCAGTCCGGACCTGAAGCAACAGATTCTGAATCACGATACCCTTCGGGGACGGGAAAGCCTATACCTGCAGGGACTTGCAGGAGTCGGTATCCGGCTTAAGTTACCCTATATCAGGAATTTCGGCCTCGGAAAAAAAGTAGCCATCAACGATGCCCTGCTGCTTTTTCAGAATGAGGACCCCGATAAGAAGAACAAGCTCATCCCTCCTCCGAAGCTAACCCTCATCCGTCAGGATACCGGGAATCTTATTGGGTTGCTGATCGACCAGAATGAGGGGAGCACCTATTTCGGGGGCATTTACGACAGTCTCAACCAGACCTATTACTTCCGGATTACCCGCTATATTCAGCGCATGATCGACGGATACTATCCCCGAAATTACGACCTGCGGATACTGGTCAACAATCCCCTGAACACGGTACTTTATCCCAACAGGGTAGTACTACGCGGTACCGCACCCTCCATGCCCGGGGCAAGCGGTTCACGTTTCCGGCTGAAAATCAGTTACACCAAATTAAATTAACCTTACGGGGCAACCTCCCAATAGCTGCCCTGATCTCCCAAAAAATTCATTTATGTGTGGAATAGTTGCATATATCGGACCCAGGGAAGCCTATCCGATCCTGATTAAAGGCCTTCACAGGCTGGAATACCGGGGATATGACAGCGCAGGTGTCTGTATGATCAATCCGTCGGGGTTGGAAGTCTATAAGACCCAGGGTAAAGTTGCCGACCTGGAGAATCATGTCGAAGGGAAAGATGTATCGGGTAATATCGGGATGGCACATACCCGGTGGGCAACCCATGGCGAACCGAATCAGGCCAACGCACATCCGCACGTATCGCAGAACGGGTCGCTGGCGATCATCCACAACGGCATCATTGAAAATTACGCAGTTCTGCGCGAGGAGCTGATCCGTCGCGGATACCGGTTCACCAGCGAAACCGACACCGAGGTCCTGGTGCATCTCATCGACGACATCCGGCTGAACGAACATGCTTCAGAAGAGGAAGCCGTACGGATCGCC
>CAYWHQ010000012.1:2942-16779 GCA_964457665.1 uncultured Prolixibacteraceae bacterium
GAACCAGGTCATTGGGGCATACGCCATTGTGATACTCTCCCGCACCGATCCAAACAAGATCATTGCCGCCCGCAAAGGCAGCCCGATGGTGATCGGAGTCGGCGATAATGAGTATTTCATTGCCTCCGACGCCACACCTATTATCGAATATACCGACCATGTGGTCTTCATGAATGACGAGGAGATTGCCGTGATCGAACGGGGCCAGGCGCTGCGCATGAAGACGATCCGGAATGTCGATACTACGCCATACATCCAGAAACTCGAGATGAGTCTGAGTGAGATTGAAAAGGGAGGCTATGATCACTTCATGCTGAAAGAAATCTATGAACAGCCGCGTTCGATCCACGACAGTCTGCGCGGCAGGTTGCACGTGGACCAGGGGCTGGTAATTCTCGGAGGCATCCGGGAGTATGTCCAGAAGATCCTGCATGCCGACCGCATCATCATCACCGCCTGCGGAACCTCCTGGCATGCCGGACTGGTCGGTGAATACCTTATTGAAGATTTGGCCAGGATTCCTGTTGAGGTTGAGTACTCCTCGGAATTCCGTTACCGGAATCCGGTGCTGAACGAACGCGACGTCGTGATTGCCATTTCACAGTCGGGTGAAACGGCCGATACCCTGGCAGCCATTGAGTTGGCCAAATTAAAGGGGGCGACTGTTCTTGGCATTTGTAATGTTGTTGGTTCCTCCATTGCGCGCGCCACCCATGCCGGGGTCTATACCCATGCCGGCCCTGAGATCGGAGTTGCCTCCACCAAAGCCTTCACCGCCCAGGTAGCTGTGCTTACCCTGATCGCCCTGCAGCTTGCCAATAAAAAGGGGACGATCCCCCAATCAAAATTCCAGCGTTTACTGGTTGAACTGGCCACCATCCCGCGAAAAATCGAAGCGGTGCTGGCCACCAATGACCGTATCAAAGAGATTGCCAGCATTTACAAGGACGTCCGGAACTCTCTTTACCTGGGCCGCGGGTATAATTTTCCGGTTGCCCTCGAAGGCGCCCTGAAACTGAAGGAGATCTCCTATATCCATGCCGAAGGATATCCCGCCGCCGAGATGAAACATGGCCCCATCGCCCTGATCGACAATGAGATGCCGGTTGTATTCATTGCCACCAACAGCGCGATCCTCGAAAAGGTCATCTCCAACATCGAGGAGGTGAAGGCACGCAAAGGCCGTATCATCGCCATCATAACATCCGGCAATGAGGTCATTAAAAAGATGGCCGACCACTGTATCGAAATCCCGGATACCGAAGAGCTCCTGGTACCCTTGCTGGCCACGATTCCGCTGCAATTGCTCTCTTATCACATTGCAGTCATGCGTAACTGCAACGTGGATCAGCCCCGCAACCTGGCCAAGAGTGTCACGGTCGAGTAGTCATAACGTTACTTGAACACAGGAAGCTGACCTGTAAACATCCCCTGAACCGTCCTGAACTGAGGTGTTATCAAATCGGTACTGATGCAACCGCCCAGCGAGGCTTTGAAAAGGTTATTTTCCCTGGCATGAAAACCTGTGGTGAGCAACACATAATTGCCTGCCTTGTATGATACGTCCGTACCCACCCCACCGGTGATGGTCCGCGTAGAGGTGATCACACTGCTGGCTTCATAGAACTGAAATCCCGTATAAGCCGGATTGCTGGGATCGTTGGCCGGTGTCAGGTTATAGGAGACCGGACATGCCGAAAAACAGGATGAACGCCACAATCCGCGGCCAAAGGTTCCGGCGGTAATAATATTGGATGCCTCATGAATTTCGAGGTCAAATACAGGTACGGTGGGTAGCCCGTTACGAAACGGTATCCAGTCGGAATGATCCGAATCGCGGTAAAACACACCAATGTCATTCCCAATATACACTGCATTGGCCGGGGAACCGTTATTGTCCTGGAAAATAATACAATTGACCGGTACATTGGGCAGCGTACCACTGATGTTTGTCCATGATGCTCCGCCGTTTGTGGAATGGTAGACCTTTTGACCGGCGCTGTAACCGTCGAAAGTCACAAAAACGTTCATGGAGTTATCAGGATCCACTGCAATATAGGTGAGTGTCAGCGCGGGAAGACCTGTTCTGATTGCAGTCCAGGATGAACCGGCATTGTCGGACCGCCAGAAACTTCTGACGATGGCAGCTCCCCTGCCCGTGTCCATAGCAGCGTAAATACGGCTCGTGTTGCTGGTTCCCATAGCCATGGCGCTGCATCCGCCCACTCCCATATCCGACCAGTTAGTGCCACCATTGGTCGATTTGTAAACGCTGTTGATATATCCGCCATAGATTGTCAGGGGATCAGAGGGATGCATGATGAACGGTGTGATCCAGGAACCCCATGATCCTGATGGCGTTTTGTTGCTGAAGCTGGATCCTCCGTTGGTTGATTTTTCGAGATGGCCGAACTGCCTGGTAGTATAAAGAATATTGCTGTTGCTGTGATCGATCATACAGTCCATTCCGTCGGCGCCTCTGACATGTTCGATCGTGGCTCCCCCTGTCCATTTATTGGAGCCATTATCCTGTGTTCCGCCGATAAACAAGCTTATATTGGAGGGCAATGAAGCGATCCGGTACCACTGTGTAATGGCTAGTCCGTCGGAGAGGTCGGTCCAGTTCAAACCAAAGTCGGTCGAGCGAAAAATACCGCCGTCACTCATGCAAAAGAGATGGTTGTTCAGGGGGTTGATATCGAGATTATGTATATCGGCATGGGTATATTTGGTTGCACCTGCCGAGTAGTCCCACATGCTGGTGAGGGTCCATGAACCGGTGGCGCCACCGCTCAGATTACGCCATGTATTGATGCCTCCTACCAGGATCTGATCAACATTGGTTCTTGACACTACCATGGCAAGATCATAGGTAGTCTGATGATCGTCGTCGTTACCGTTAATATCATATCCAAGCAGATTCGGGGCAGTGGATCGCACGGAGAAATCCACTCCGCTGTTGGTGGAACGGTAGACCCCTACAAAAGTATTGACCGCATGAGATGGGCCTGCAAACAGGTAAACATAATTGGTATTGGCAGGGGAAACCCCAATGGCAATTCTGGAAGCATTATTTGGCACGCCCGACCAAATCCTGGTCCATGTATCACCAGTATTTGTGGATCTGAAGAAGCTGGTCTCACCGGTGGCATACATCACTGTTGGATCACCCGGTTTGAATTCAATGTCGAAATAAAGACCCCCGAGTTCCTGTGTCCAGGTAACGCCCGCATCGGTAGTGCGGTGGATCCCTGCATTGGAGACCACCAGCAATATATCAGGATTGGTCGGATGCATGATCAGCTTGTAAGCACGCAGGTTATCAGTAACCACGGCTGAAAAACCCGTCGTCATCCAGGTTACCCCTCCGTTGGTTGTTCTCAGCACTCCGATAGATCTTGTATGACCGCCATCACCGTCGCCGGTCAGAATGTAAATAATGTTTGTATTGGTATAATCAACCGCAATACCGGAAACCCCGATCACGGGCATTCCGTCTGTCAGGCAAGTCCAGTTGGTTCCTCCGTCGGTAGTTCTCCAAAGACCTCCGGCAGGACCACCAACCCAGAAGGTATTGGCGTTGGATGGATGAAAGGCAATACAGTTCAACCTTCCGATTCCGCCGTTCCATCCGGCACCCAAAACATAGCCGGTAGGTCCCAGCGAGAACCACTGACCATGGGTGGCATCGGTGGAAGACCCGTCTGCATCGGGATGGCTGGCAAGATAGTCATAATAGGCCTGCCAGGTAAGGTAGGCCCAGTTTGCGACCTTCCCGTCAGGAGTGAGTCGCCTCTCCATCAGGTACTCCCACCTTTTCCACTGCTTGTATCCTGAACCCTGCCCCCTGTCGCGATTAGCAAAATACTGGTTCATTGTCTGGGTGATGGTGGCGAAATCATCCGTCGAGGCATTCAGGTAAAGGTTTGATGCGTTGTTCTGGGCGCGAAGGGCACCGGCAAAACCAGTCGCCAGCAGAATGCCCAGCAGCCATATGGATGCTATAAGTAAAATAGTCCTCATATTCAACACGTTAATCAGTTAAAGCATGCCGTGTGGGTTTCTTCCGGAGGAGCTTTTTCAGTGCATCGTTTTCAGCTTTCAGCTGATCAATCACCGATTGCATCTCCTTCAGTTGCTTTCCCTGTTGTATGGCATACAGGGTGAGCTCCTCCACCTTTTCGACAATACGCCTTTGCATCTCCCCGACCTGGATGCCATCGGTTTCAATTTCAGTTGCCGAAGGGAGTCCGGGAAGATGGCCATTTTCCTGGATCGACTGTTCCAGGGCATCAAGGCTCATCAGGGGGTAACCGGAACGAAAAACATAATCCGGCCAGCTTGCTGTTGCCTGTACCAGAACCTCAGTGCAGATAATCTTTCCATTCACCGACAATTTATATCCTGAACCAAAAGTACTCCCGACAGCCATGTTCCCGTTATCGCGGTTTACCAGCAGGTGTGGACCATATTTGGCTGTTCCCGACTTTCCCCACAGTTCCATTTGATTCCCGATGCCATCAAACATCCAGTACATACCAAACGTTGCGTCATGATCCTCGGCTAAAAAGAGTGTCGTGCTGTCGCCCGAACTCCCTGACATAGGGGTAATATAAACAGAATTATTGGAGCTTGTCGAATTGTGTACATGAAGATTCGACAATGGGGAAGTTGTACCTATGCCGACATTTCCCGAAAAGTAATTCTTTCCGCCTGAAAAATACCCCGCATATCCGTCGCTGCTGTAATTAACAGCTGACAAGCCATAGGTGACCCCGGATGCGGAAGCTGCCACGGCTTTAACTCCGGTACCCGAATTACTCTGTGACTGTCCAAAAACCCCTACCCCTCCTCCGGTGCTATTGGCCGACATCCCCAGAACACCCACCCCCGGTTCGGAGGAGGAACTTGTGGAATAAACTCTGCCATGAATGGCATAAACCCATGGGTTCGTACCAGTATAAATATTTTCAATATAGGCAACTGACGATGATAATCCAGACTGACCGGAGGAGACATGAAGCGGTTGGGCAGGGCTGCTGGTGCCGATGCCCACATTACCGTTCTCATCAATACGCATACGTTCCGTCAGTGTGGTACCTCTTGTATAAAAAAGCAACTCTCCCTGCAGCTGAGAGTTTGTAATGCGTGTTTCGATCCTGGCAATGCCTTCAACACTGCTTGCATTCTGCGAGAGGAAATCGATGCGGTTTACAGGCAGATAGGTAGTTCCTGATGACCCCTTTAACTCGAGGGAAGCGATCTGATTCCCAACACCCATACCCGGTGTTGAAACCGTCAGGTATCTGGAGGCCCCGGCAATATACCCGGGTGTGGAAGTACCTATGCCAACATGATCATTGGAATTTGATAAAAAGGTATTTGTACCGGTTCGGGTCCACAGATTCCCTATAGATACATCAACCCATGATGTACCATCGTGATAGTAAAGCTTTTTCGCATCGCTGTCATAAACCGCCAGGCCGGCTACAGCGACCGATCCGAGTGTGTTACGCTGAATCGTTGTCAGCCGGGGCAATAACAAACCTTTACTGGTTGACTTTACATCGAGCATCGCGGAGGGGTTAGGAGCGGTACCATCGGTGTTAATGGCAACCTGGCCCCTGGTGACCACGCTGCACGTCATCGCACACAAGATCGGAACAATCATCAGCAGGCGAAAAGTTCCGGGATGGATCAATTCTCTTCGGTCTTTTGGTTTCATAAATCAAGCGCTTTTAGGGAGTTAATAAATTCTCCGCCAAATGCAGGGAGTCATCTGACGGATTTTTGGGTAAAGATAAGAAATCACCAAACATTTGTCAAGCAAAAACGGAAGGAGGGGATGTCCAGCATCTCGAAGGTTTTACTGATCCTGGAGGCATTGTGCCTGCATGGCTGTTAAATATGGTTATCGTTGAAACCCCGCTAAAGGTTATGGAAGGAATAAAAAAAAGAAGCCTTGATCAGGCGTTTTCAGCCCTTATCAGGAAAGCCCAGGTACCGGGGAATCCGTTTTTTGAACAGCTGGTATTCGTTCCCGTACTTTTCCGATAAGAAACCTTCCTCCTTTTTAACCGAATAGAGGATCGTCAGGATCCAAAGGATAAAAAACAATACAAAGAGGGCGTAGGGAAGCGTAAAGGAACATCCCATGAGACACAACCCAAGCAGGAACATAAAACCGCCGACATACATCGGGTTGCGCGAATACCGGTAAATACCCCGGGTATTTAATTTTTCGGGCAGATCCGAGAAGGAGTGCATGGCTATTATATTAAGGGCAATCCCCAGCAGGAATAAGGATAATCCAACCCACAGCATTACCCCGGAACTGAGCGGAATAAAAAGTGCCGATGCGATCATTCCCAGCATCGGCACATTCCAGATCAAAAACATGATCCATTTATTTGACTTTCGGTATAATCCCGGATCTTCGATGGGCATGCCCCGTTTTCTGTTCACAAGGGACATGTAAGCCCAGATCAATGCATAACCTGCAACCAGAAAGAACCAGAGGTTAAAGAATTCAACCATAATTTTACTGGTTTTTATGGTAAATCCTTATTATCTTTGTGTCTTAGGAAAAGGTAACCTCTTCAAGTGTAAACGAGGTATTCATGGATAGAATATATGAGGATATTGGTTTGAAAATTGTAAATACTCACATTCAATAATTGAAGATGAAATAGAAACTATGAAACAGATTTATCTATTAGTATTCCTCTTACTATTATTATTTTCATGTAATGAAAACGAGACCCCTTCTCAAAAAACCGTCGAAAAGATTTATAATTGGTACTATTCAACCTCATGTATTAACAATACAATTGATTCAATTGGTGAGGTAATAACTAGAACACCAAAGGATAATGACGTTATGATTTCCGTAAAGAAGATTGGACTGGAATTGGATGATAGTTGGGAATTTAATCACCAAGAACTTACTTTAACTAAAATTTCAGACATTGAATATGTCTTTACAATAAAAACATTATTTCAAAAAGTCGAAGATGATAAAGATATAACACTACATACGGAGATGTATTATTATGAATTAGAGATGGTTAACCCTTTCCCCATCAAAAAATACACATACCAGACTATTAATGGAGAATCACAATTCAACAATGAACGGTCTATTTGGAAGGGAGATTTTAATGTCTTAACCCCCTAAATAACTGGACAGATTTTGTCAAATCAGATTTGGACAGTAATTTTAGGGACTTATGAACAAAAGAAAGTTTACACAGGAAGAGCGACTGGAGATTCTGCGGGAAGCAGAGCAGCAGGGCATCGAAGCCACGATTCGAAAGCACAACATCTCACGCAGTCTTTATTACCACTGGAAGGGGAAGTTTGATCGCAATGGGGTTGATGGCCTGGTGGATAAGTACCACCGGGTGGATCCGGCAGTTAAATACTTGGAGAAGGAGAATGAACGCCTGCGCAAGATCATCGCCAAGCAGGCGCTGGAACTGGAAGTCAAGGAAGAGCTGTTAAAAAAAAAGAAACTCCTATAACGTTGAAACGCGCAATGGTTGAGCAATTTAAACATCGTGTAAACCATCGTGATCTTTGCCGCTGGCTGGAGATTCCACGAAGCAGCCACTATTATCATCCATCGAATAAAAAGCGCGGACGAAGACCAACGGAATACACTAAAAAGATAGATGGAACACTGGTGCTGAACCAGCAAGTAGTTGGCGAATTGATCGAAAAGGTTTACAGCCAGGAGTTTGTTCGTTACGGCTATCAACTCAGCACAGAGGAATTGCAAGAGCTGGGTTTTATTATCAATGAGAAGAAAGTGTACCGGTTAATGAAAGAAAACGGGCTGCTGCTGGACAAGATCAGTTCCGGCAGAAGGAATCGTCAGTGGGTTAAGTGGCGGATCATCAAAGATGCCAAGCCACTGGAACATATTTGCATGGATATCAAGTATGTATATATCCACGAGGCCCGTCGCAATGCCTATTTGCTGGTTATCATGGACGTGGCAACGCGGTACGTTCTGGGTTGGTCGCTGAGATGGTCCATGAAACACACGGATGTAATCCTTTGCCTGCATGGAGCATTAAAAGGATATAAGACTTGTAGCATCACTCTCCGCACGGATAATGGCAGTCAGTTTATTGCCCACGGATTGCGCAAATACCTCCTCAGCCAGGGAATCACCCACGAGTTCACCCACGTAGCTACACCGGAGGAGAACTCGTATGTGGAAAGTCTTTTCTCATGCGTTGAACGGGAGGTGATTCAGGCGTATCGTTTCGAAGGCATATATCATGGGAAGGATGTTTTTGAACGGTACTTTGACCACCATAATGTCAAACGTCGCCGTCATTCTCTGGGCCGAAAAAGTCCATTACAATATTGGAACAGAACCTTTCATTGTTATCCTGTTAGGCCACCACAACCGAAATATGGAGGGTTTGTCAAGGGCGATGATACTCTTTTATCATCGCTCGTATTACCCTTGACAAATCCGGAATATGAGGTAACTTTGCATAACCAGGATGACAATGATGTAGAAAAAGTACTAAACCGTTTTCAAAAAAGTGTCCAACTTATAGGGGGTTAAGCCAAAACCACTGCCCCATTGATTCCAGATGTTGTCACTGTAGATGTCAATCCATTACAACCACCTATATTGGGTCCCCATCTGTTCAATTGTGCTTTTGTTTTTAATAAGGTTTTGGTGTAATTGTTTTGTCTGTTGAATTCATTCCTGAGGGATTATTAGATGCAACTTAACATCTCTTCCCTGGAAGTAAATGTCGGTAAGGCCAGGTAGAGGTTTGCAAATGAAACTGTAAAAGACCTTAAGTAATTTGGCCTTTTACGAAATAAGAAGGGAGTAGTATTGCGCTATCTTGCTGCAACGAAATCCCAGTTGACCAGCTTCCAGAAGTCGGCGATATAGTCGGGACGGGCATTCATCTTGTCGATGTAATAGGCATGCTCCCAGACATCGCAGGTCAGCAGCGGAGTTGCGCCGTTACGCAAAGGATTGCCGGCGTTGCTTTCCTGCACGATGCCGAGGGTGCCGTCCTCTTTACGGATCAGCCATGCCCAGCCTGAGCCGAAAAGGGTTGCGGCGGCGGTGGAAAATTTTTCCCGGAAGTCGGCAAAGGAACCAAAATCACGGTTGATGGCGTTCAGCAGGTCGCCTGTGGGCTCTCCCCCACCCTGCGGTTTGAGGCAATGCCAGTAAAAGGTGTGATTCCAGACCTGTGCGCCGTTGTTGAATATGCCGCCAGCCGATTTCCGGACGATCTCCTCGAGGGAAGCATTCTCAAATTCGGTACCGGGAATGAGTTTGTTCAGGTTATTGACATAAGCCTGATGGTGCCTGCCATAGTGAAATTCGAGGGTCCTCTTTGAAATATAGGGTTCGAGCGCCTCCATGGCGTACGGTAATTTCGGAAGTTCGTGTGTCATAACTAAATATTTATTAGTGTTTATATACTATGTTTCAAAAGTACAAAAAAATCATGATGCGTGCAATACGCCGAGCGCTTTGGCGATCGTCGGGTCCATGGTATTGATGATGGGATAGAAGCCTTCGTTATCCAGGATATTCCTGCCGATATATGCTTTCAGCAGTATCCTTGCCCTGCGGTCCGACTCAACCAGGTTTCCTCCCTGCCGGCTCACCCCCTTTTTACCGGCATATTCCACCATCTCCCGGAACATCGTGTCGGATACGTGAAATCCATCCTCGAATTCTTCTACCGAGCGGTACCGGTTAAGCAATGCCCTGTTGCGGTCGGTATAATCAAAGGCAAACTGGTAAATCAGTCCGCGGTTTACGAGTAGATTATAGTACTCGAGTAACGAGTCGCGCTCAAGGGGAACATATACGTCGGGCATGATCCCGCCCCCTCCGAACACGGTCTTTCCCCCGGGCGTAGTATAGCGTAGCGAATCAGGAAAGTCAATGCTGTCGGGGTGTTCCAGCTCGCCATTCAGGAAACGGTGATAGTAATCATTGTTGTATTCCTCGGTACCATTTTCATAGGGTCTCTGAATACACCTTCCTGTCGGAGTATAATATCTTGCCACGGTGAGCCGGATGGCACTGCCGTCGCGAAAATTCTTCTGTTCCTGCACCAGTCCTTTCCCGAACGACCTACGGCCGATGATGATTCCCCGGTCGTTGTCCTGCACAGCCCCTGCCACTATCTCCGAAGCAGAGGCCGACCAATCGTCAATCAGGATGACCAGTTCGCCCTGTTCGAACAACCCTTTCCCTTTGGCATAAAAGGTCTCCCTGGAATGATTGAGCCCCTGTGTATAGACAATCAGTTTGCCCTCCGGCAGGAACTCGTCGGAAACATCTACCGCCGCCTGGAGATAACCTCCCCCGTTCCCCCGAAGGTCGAGGATAAGTTTCTGCAGGCCAGCCTCCCTCAGCTGCTGCAGTGCTTCATGAACCTCCCTCCCTGTAGTGGCGGAGAAATTATTCAGGCGGATATACCCGGTACCCGGTTCGATCATATAGGCAATATCCATGCTGTAGGTAGGAATGACATCGCGGGTGATGGTAAAATCGATGAGACCACCTGCTCCCCGGCGGAAAACCGCCACATCAACCCTGGTCCCTTTGGGCCCTTTTAGTTTGCGCATAACATCATTCGTGCTGATGTTGATCCCTGCCACGTTCTGGCCATCGACCTCCACGATCCGGTCGCCGGCTCTGAGGCCCGTCTTTTCGGACGGCCCACCGGAAATGGTGTTGATAACCGTGATAGAATCCCGCTCCAGCCTGAACTGGACGCCGATCCCTTCAAAACTCCCGATCAGCGGGTCATTGGCCTCGTTGAACTCCTTGGCGCTGATATAGACTGAATGCGGGTCGAGCCCCTGCAGCAGCCCGGTAATGGCCTTTTCCTCGAGGTCCTGATACCCCACAGAATCAACATAGCTGCCGGAAATCCAGTTTAATACCTCCTTTACCCTGTCGATCCGGCTACCGGAATGAAAAACCTGATTTCGTCCATTGCCGATGTATACACCAAGCAGTACCCCTCCAGCCAGCACGAGGGCAAACCAGACCGGCATAAAAGGATTGAATTTCCCATGTTTCATATCTTTCTCCATCATCTCATAAAACGCATAAAATCAGAATATCATATCTTTTTCAGAAATAATCCTTCCAGCACTGCACCCAGCAGGATCCCCGCCAGATAGCATAAAATATCTTCCGGAAGGAACCCGAACCCCAGTATCAGTCCCCCGATGGTGGTATTGCGGATCATGTTCAGCCAGTGTAACTGCAATAGTTGCGAAAACTCCACCGCCAGGGAAAGGGCAAAGGCCAGAAGCGCCTTCCAGCGGATTCGCAGACGGTAAAAAAGAATTCCGAGCAGAAAATAGAGGGCAAAGGACCACATGGCATCCCCGGCATAAGATGCCAGGAAGGAGGGGAAAGCTCCGGGGAACTTGCGGCTCAGTATACCAAGGGCCGAAGCCAGGATGATAAGCATGAAATAGAGGAAAGTTCCTCCCGATCGTGTCCGGACAATCAAAATTTCCCTGATTTTTGCAGTATCATAATTAATTCCATGGCAAAGATACGATCCTTCCCGATTCTCATCTCCCTTTTACTGATGATTCCCGGCCGTCCGGCAGCACAACAGCCGCAGGGAGGGCCTTATCCGAACAGCCGTTTCATGACAGTCGACTCCGTGCTGATCCATTTCCGGGTGTGGAACGATCATCTGGAAAGTCCGGCCGGAAAAATCGTCATGGTCCATGGGTTCTCGGGTTCTACCTTCTGTTTCCGTAACCAATACGATACCCTGGCGAAGCTGGGGTATTACATCGTGGCTATTGACCTTCCCGCTTTCGGCTACAGCGACCGCGGCACCTGGATCAACCACTCGCAAAGCAACCGGGCCAGGCTGGTCTGGAAGCTGCTCGACTCCCTTTCGCAGAGCGATACCACCCGCTGGAATATCCTGGGCCATTCAATGGGAGGAGGAACCGCCGAGGCTATGGCCCTGCTACATCCGGAAAAGACCCGTTGCCTGCTCTTTGTAGCCGGAATGTTTTTCAACCACAACAACAACATGATGAGTCTCCTGGGTACCGTTCTCAAACAAAAGTATGTCAGGGGAATGCTGATCGATTACGTGGAAAACAGGATGATCACCGAGAAACGGTTTGGCCGGATACTCAAAAATGCTTACCGTCGGCATCCCGACTCCACCGAGGTCCAGGGTTATCTGCGCCCCCTCCGGCTGCCGGGAACCCCGGAAGCCATTGTGAGCACCATTACCAATACCCGTGAGGTGGTGAAGCTGGATGCCGACGGACTGAAGACGATGCGCTTCATTGCCGTCTGGGGTACCCGCGACAGCTGGATACCTTACCGGACAACTACTTTCATTAAAACCACCATTCCAAACGTTAAACTGGTCACGATCGAGGGAGCAGGCCATATGCCCATGGAGACGCACGTGGAGAGGTTTAACGTGATCATGCTGGAGGCATTCGAAGGAAAGTAGCAGCGGAAAGCGTTCAGGGCTACTTTTTCCCTGACTCCGCCTTTTCAATCTCTTCAATCCTGCGGGCGGTGAATTCCTGGTAGCTTATCTGGTACGGCTGACTGAACAGGCGGGATCCGGGATCAGGGTTTTTCAGAATAAAACCACGATACCATGGCAAGGCATCTTCCGGCTGGCGCATGTGGTAATCGTACTGGTAGGCGATCTTAAAAACCAGCAGTACGTTCCCGGGGTTGGTTTCGAGGGCCTTCTGCAATAGGATGAGCGCCGTGTCGGTTCGTCCGAGCTGGTTAAACAAACCTGCCATTTCCGAATAGATAGTCGACAAAAACTGTGAAGAAGGAAGTATCATCCGGAGGGTACGTTTATAGTATTCCAGCCCCTGATCGGTATCTCCCGTTCTGTCGGCGCAAACGGCAAAATAGAAACACGATTCAGAATCACTGGTATCCGCCTGGAACGCCCTGTAAAAGAGTCGCCCCGCGGTGTCGTAACTCTCCTGTTTATAATAGCACAATCCAAGGTTTTTCAAAACAAAACGGCTGGTATCTCCCAGGGATATGCAGCGCAGGAACCGCTCGCGGGCGAGGGGAAAGTCCAGACGGAGATAACGAAGGTAGCCATCGAGTTTCAGGGGGAGGGGATCGGAAGAGTCGCGGCGGATCGCGGATTCCGTCAGAAGAAGGGCCTGCTGATACGCTTTCCGGGCGATGTGGATCGTGACCATTTTCTGAATGACGGAAAGGTCGGTACTATCGGTTGCAAGCGCTTTGCCGTAGTAAAACAGCGCCGAGTCCGGCATTTTAAGCTCCCAATATCCTGCAGCCAATTGCTTCAGCGTGTAGCGTCTCAGGCTGTCGGTCCGGTATAAAGGAAGCAGCAGATCGATCTCCTGGCGATACTCCTCCCAGTAGTTATACAGAGCACCCTGCTGAAATCGGAAAAACAGATTGTCGGGCTGAAGGGTCACCAATCGGCCTGCGGCCCGGTAAGCGCCCTCCTTATTCCCCATCATTCTGCATGCATTCATCAGTTCAAGTTGAACAGCAACCGAAGAGCTGTCAGCCATTTCGGCTCTATTTAACACTGATGCCGCCTCCTTGTGGCGGAAAATGGAAGCTAGGGCCCGTCCTTTCCAGTAGAGCATATCCGGATTCAGCGAATCATTTGCCAGCATGTCGTCCGCCATCCGGATGACCCGGTCGAACTGCCAGGATTCATAAGCGGATCTGAGCAGTCCGGCCGGGTTATCAGTCTGAGCCGGGGCGCGGTTTGATAAAACAAGCACCAGTAAGCAAAGGGAAGCCGTTATCCGGAACATA
>CAYWHQ010000013.1:0-16717 GCA_964457665.1 uncultured Prolixibacteraceae bacterium
GAAACTCTATCTCGGGATTGAATCCCCAACTGTCACGTGCCCATGGACCACCATGGGGATTCACCACCACCGGAAGGTTTTTCGCTGTTTCCATCGTAAATCCAGCCGGAAGAGTAAGATACCCGTGAATGGTCACGCCATCCCTCGCTTTATAAACCACAGGATGCATGCTGGCCATCTCTTCTTCCTTGATCCAGGGACTTATATCTGCGATCTTTGTAAGCTGGTCCGACGTTTTTTCATAAATGTAATATGCCCCCAGTGAACGGTCACTGTATGTCCTGATGATGAATTTGTCCTCCTCTTTGGTGGAAGAAGAAATGTTGATCTCATAGGCGCCCAGATCTTTCTTCAGCCGCTCAAATAAAATCTTGGTCTCCTCATCAAAGAAGTAACGCTCTCTTTTCCAGGACTCAAATATTGCAGCCGTAAGTACTTTCCGTTTCTCTGAATAGGCCAGGTAATCAATGTCGTTTTCAAGGTTTTCGTATAATACTTCCAGCTCCTTTCCGGTTGCCGGATCAAATATCACGGCAACGCTCTTGTCGCGGTTCAGATTGGATGTGGCGTACAAATATTTATTGTCGAAAGTGAAAAACTGAGGATTCAGTGATTCTTTAAAACTGGTGGTCAGCACTGCCCTGAATGCATCGGTCTCCCTCTCCCGGTACAACAACTGATAATTGATTCCATCGACAATGGCACCGGCAGCCCTGAGCTTCCCTGCATGGTCAAGATACCACGCCTGGATGTTACCCGGGTTTTCCGCAATCATCTTGAGCTCACCTGTTTCCACATTCAGCCGGTAAGCGTCAAAAACTTCGGGGTTACGTTTGTTGAGCCCGATGATCACCTCGTTGGGAACGTTTTCCAGGGTATTGATGATCTCTGTCCTTACACCCGGAAAATCAGTATACACCATCAGATCAGAACCGTCAATATTGACGCCATACAACCGCCAGTTTTCATCTCCGCCGTTATCTTTAAGATACAGAATCCGGGTAGGATTCTTCCAGAAATAACCCATGATGTCGCGGTCGGTTTCACCGGTAAGCCTGATGGCACTATCCTTGCCTGGCTCCTGAATAAAAATGTTCATCCTGCTCTCATACGGAGCAAAATAGGAATAGTATTTACCGTCAGGTGAAATCTGATATCGTGCTTTCTCGGGATTCCTGAAGAAATCCTCCAGTGGAATCTGCCGGACTGTAAGCTCCGGTCGGTGGCTGCATCCGCCGGTCATAAGTGAAATACTTGCTAAACATACCAGAAACAGGCTGGTGAATGATTTTGTTCTCATGGTAATTTTTTTTTCAATATTACAACGATTACGCAAAAAGGTGCAATACTTTTTGCCGTAAGGCCTGGTTTGATCTATCAACATGCAAAAATCCGGGTCGTCAGGGTTCATTCATGTTACGCAGTCCAGGGATGGATGGAATGAAGAATAATTTGTAATAACTTTGAAAACCAGACGTTCCTGTAAAAACATATACCCGTTGGACCTCTACATACGTAAAAAACGCTGGAAATTTTTCCTTTTCGCCGCGGCCGTTCTGATCGTTTCGGCATCCCTTTACTATACCAATATCCTGGTCAATGAAATCCGCAAGGATGAGAGGAAAAAGGTCGAAATCTGGGCTGAAGCCATACAGCGGAAAGCCGACCTTGTCAATTTCACCAACCGCCTGTTTGAGCAGATCAAGAATGAGGAACGAAAAAGGGTGGTTAACCTGGTGGAGGCACAGCGACTGATTATTGACGCAACCAACAATGATTACCTGAACTTTTTTCTCTCCATCATCTCCGACAATACCACCATTCCGGTGATACAGGTTGATGATAATGGGAATATCATTACGGCAAGAAACGTCGATTTTGATCCTGATACCGTCCTGCGCTTTGAAGGGATCATAAAGGAGCAGTTTTCAGTTTATCCGCCGATCGTGGTCAATTATTACAGGGATAAAAAGTTCTATCAGTACTACAAGGATTCCAATATTTTTTCTGAATTAAAACACGTAATGGATGACCTGATCAGTGTGTTTTTTTCGGAAGCTGTGCTTAATTCGGCTTCAGTTCCTGTGATCATCACCGACAGCACAGCACGAAATATCATACAGTACGGCAACCTCGATGACCGGCGGATGAAAGATTCTGTTTTTGTAAGAAAAACCATTGTCTCCATGTCTGCTCAAAATCCACCCATTCAGGTCCGGATTGCAGACCTGGGACCGCGGCTCATCTTCTACCAGGATTCTTTCCTGCTAAAACAACTCCGTTATTATCCCTATGTGCAGTTTCTGGTGGTGGGTCTCTTTCTTTTTATCGCCTATCTGCTCTTCAGCTATGCCAGAAAATCAGAACAGAATCAGGTTTGGGTCGGAATGGCCAAGGAAACTGCGCATCAGCTCGGCACGCCAATGTCGTCGATGGTAGGATGGATCGAATTGCTTAAATTGAAAGGACTGGATCCTGAAACAGTTGCCGAACTGGAGAAAGATGTACAGCGGCTTGAAAAGGTGACCGACCGGTTCTCAAAGATCGGTTCTGCTGCCAGCCTTGACAAACACAATATCGTTCAGGTGGTGCATGATACGGTCGCATACTTCAGTTCCAGAACCTCCCGTAAAGTGATCTATACGATCATTCCGGGATTAAACCATGAAATCAATATCCCCATAAACCAGCACCTTTTCGAATGGGTCATCGAAAACCTTTGTAAAAACGCCGTGGATGCCATGGACGGCAACGGGTCTATCCTGATCGAGATTTCTGAAGACACCGACCATATTCATATCGATGTGACCGATACCGGGAAAGGAATCCCCAAGAGCCGGTTCAAGACCATCTTTCATCCGGGTTTTACCAGTAAAACCCGCGGGTGGGGGCTTGGACTGACCCTATCGAAAAGGATCATTGAGAATTATCACCGTGGCAGGATCTTTGTAAAAAACTCTACCCTGAACAAAGGCACTACCTTCCGGATTATTCTTAAGAAATAGACCTTGGCAGGAGTCTATATTCATATTCCCTTTTGCAGGCAGAAATGCCACTATTGTAACTTTTTCTCCCTGGCCACCAGAAAATACCGGAAAGAGTTTCTTGATGCCCTGCTCAGGGAGATCCGCCTCCGGAAAGACGAAATCGCCGGTCAGCAGATCGATACGATCTACTTCGGGGGCGGAACACCTTCGTTGTTCAGCCCCTCTGAAACCGGGCGGATCCTTGACGAAATCGCACGCTGGTATCCACTCGGCAATGCTCTGGAAATAACCCTTGAAGCAAATCCCGACGACATCACCGAAACTACGCTTCATGAATACCGTAACCTTGGCCTGAACAGGCTGAGTGTGGGGATTCAGTCGTTTTTTGATGAAGATCTCAGAAGTTTAAACCGGACCCATGGTGGAAACGATGCTGTCAGATCGGTTAAAATGGCCCTGGTCCATGGTTTCGGGATCCTTAGCATCGACCTGATCTACGGTATTCCCGGTATGAGCGGTGAGCGGTGGAAGCAAAATCTGGTTCTTTTCCTCGATCTTTCGGTACCCCACCTCTCGGCTTATGCACTGACGGTGGAAGAACACACCCCCCTCCATCACATGATTAAAAATGAAAAGATGGCTGCACCGGAAGAAGAACAGCAAGCGGATCAATTTAAAATACTGCGGAAAACGATGGAGCAGGCCGGCTTTCACCATTACGAAATCTCTAACTTCTGTTTACCGGAACGATACTCCAGGCATAATATCTCCTACTGGCAGGGTACCCCCTACATGGGATTCGGCCCCTCCGCACACTCCTTTAACGGCATCACACGCTCCTGGAACATCAGCAGCCTTTCGGAGTACATTGAGGGAATATCCGCTAACCTGCCGGTTTCAGAATCCGAAAATCTTACCACGGTCCAGCTTTACAACGAGTACGTCATGACCTCCCTGCGCACCATGTGGGGATGCGATACCAACAGAATTCTGAACGATTTCGGAGAATCTTTCCGGGTGCATTTCATGAAGCAGGCTGCCCGGTTTATCAATTCAGGCTGTCTGCATGAAAAGAAGGGAACCTATTTTTTAACCGTTGACGGAATGCTGCTGGCCGATGGCATTTCAGCAGCTCTTTTTCATTCTGAGATAGGTTCCAAGCGGCAACCTGTTGCCAAAACTATCGGGAAAAAATAACTCCCCGGAATCGATCTCACTTGTATCTCCAAAATGTTGTCTGACCAGATTTTCTGCTATCATTGCGGAAAATCCCATGCTGTACAGGCTGAAAAGCATAAAAGAGTTACTCTTCCCAATGAGTTTGCTGCAATACCCCATCAGTTCGTCAATCCCCTCCTGAAGGATCCACTTTTCCCCCTCCGGGCCTCGTCCGTAAGCAGGAGGGTCGAGGATAATACCATCATAGAGGTTCCCCCTCGTGACTTCCCTTCTGGCGAACTTCATGGCATCCTCAACCACCCAGCGGATTCCGGTGAGCCCCGACAATTCCATGTTTTCCCTTGCCCAGGAGACCACAGGTTTAACCGAATCCACATGTACCACATCAGCCCCGGCAGCCTTCGCTGCCAGCGACGCCCCCCCCGTATAGGCAAACAGATTCAAAACCCTCCACTCCTCCATTCCGCCATTCCGCCACTCCGCCATTCCGCCATTCCGCCACTCCGCCCCTCCAATCCACTCCCAATTCACCGCCTGTTCCGGAAAAACACCAATATGCCCGAAAGCAGTCAGGCCCAGTCTGAATTTAAGGTGGAAACCGGCCCCCTGATAGCCTATAACCCATTGATCAGGCATTGGCTTTAACCGCTGCCACTCTCCTTTTTCAGCAAAATCGCTCTTCGCAGGATCCGATCCTTTCCTGCGTCTGAACCAGGCATGGACCCTTTTCTCCCATTCGTCTGCCGGCAACGATTTCTTCCATACAGCCTGAGGTTCGGGCCGGGCTAAAAACCAGGGCCCAAACCGCTCAAGCTTCTCCAGTCCGCCCGTATCGATCAGTTCATAATCCTTCCACCCCGAAGGTGACAAACACAACATCAATCCAATAATTTGAGGACGAGTACCCGGAGAGGCTCAGTGCCTGTGTTTGACCAGCCACGGGGAGTTCCGGCCTTGACTTCAGTGAGCGAATAGCGCCCGGGTGAATGGGTCTGGCCTCCTGCAACAAGGGTCCCGGTTCCACTTTCCACGTAAAAAAGCACGTCGAAAGGCTGCACGTGCTGTTCTACTGTTTGCCCCGGCATCAGGACCAGGTGAATCAACTCAAACCGACCGGTGGAATAAAGGATGCGGCCATCGAGTGCAAAAGGCATCATAGGTGCCTCATCTCGATTTATAATATTGATATTCATAGGTTTATACTCCTCCCAATAATTTTTTAATCACCTCCGAAACACTCTTGTTATCGGCCTTGCCTGCCAGTTCTTTGGTGGCAATGCCCATGACCTTTCCCATATCCTTGATGGTGGTTGCGCCACAACCTCTGATGATCTCCCCGATTTTGGCAGTCAGCTCCTCAATCCCAATCTGCTGCGGCAGATACGTTTCGATGATGGAGGCCTCAAACAGCTCCTTCACGGCAAGGTCTTCCCGGTTACCGGCGCGGTAAAGCCCTGCGGATTCTTTCCGTTGTTTCACCAGTTTCTGTAATATTCTGAGCTCGGTGGCTTCCGTCATCTCAGGAATGCCGCCTTCCTTCGTTTTTTCAAGCAAAATGGCCGCCTTAACGGCCCGCAGGGCTTCCAGCTTCTCCGGATCCCTGGCCAGCATCGCTGCCTTGATATCACTACTGATTTTGTCTTCGAGACTCATATTAAGTAATTTATATGAACCTAAGGATTAATCTGCCTGACGTTTAGCTTCCCATTGCGGAACGATATTTTTCAGGAACTCATTCTTCTCCTCATGAAGCTTCTTCATATCCAGCCCGATGAACTGCTGTGCCTTCTCCTTGGTGGATAAATCCGGATAGGTCAGCGGCGCCGTTTTTCCATGCAGGGAAAGGACCCTGGCAAGTTTCACCCGGGCATCTCCGGATGCATCGATCGATTTACCCAGCAATCGTGATGTTTCCAAGGGAGAGTGGAAAGAATTACCGTGCCCGGCCACTGCATAATCCCAGTACCATTGAGATTCCCTGATCAGCTGCAGGGCATCGTGCATCTCCTTTTCGGTAGCCCCCGCCTCCCATGCATGCTTTGCATCCAGATGTGCCTTTACAAGCTTCTGCTCAGCTATTTCCCTTAACTCTTTCGCTTTTCGTTGACGATCGTAAACGTTGTTTCGCAGGGTCTCCTCACTCTCCCGGTGACAAACCTGGCAGGTTCCGGCTATGTTGCTCAGCGGACTGGTGATCTTGTGGCTGGTAAACTTCTGCCCCCCTTCTTTTACATATGGCATATGACAATCGGCACAGGCCACACCCCGCTGGGCATGAATCCCTGTAAGATACACCTCATAATCAGGGTGCTGAGCTTTAAGGATTGGAGCCTTGCTCAGCTGATGGGTAAAATCGGCAAAACCATAGGCGTCATAATACTTTCTGGCCGAATCTGCTGAAGTGCCGAATTTCCATGGAAAAGTCAGATAGGCAATATCCGTCAGGCCGGGCCTGTTCTTGTCGAAATAATACTCCACGTGGCACTGGGCACACACCAACGACCGCATCTCCTGATGGGTGGCACTGGAAATATCCCGTCCCATCGCCTGGAATGCTTCCACAAGGGCCGGACGTGTAATCCTTAGATCCATCGTTTTCGGATCATGACAGTCAGCGCAACCGATATAATTCACCACCTCATCTCCCCTGGAAGCCCATTTTCCCTTATAGAATTCAGCTGTCCCCATCTCAGCCATCAAACGGGGAACATCCGGACTTTTGCATGTCCAGCAGGTATTGGGCTGCGGCCCGTCGTCCGGACCCTTCGGTGCCCCGGTTCTCAGGGTGCTCCGGATGTCGGCGATGGCATAGTAATGCCCCCTGGGGGCGCTGTAATCCTTCGAAAAGGCATAACCTGCCCAGAGTATTACCAGCTCCGGGTCCTTTTCCAGAGCATCTGCAAAATTGCTTCCGTTGAACTCACTCCTGAAAGTGGTATCTGAGGTTTGAAGATAACTCTGGTACTCCCTGGGAAAATTTTCTCCCCAGAGCGTATTGTCAGGTTCAAACTCTCCGATTTCGGCTTTTGGTTTATAGACATACTCCTCTTCGGCCCTCCGCTCGGTGATCGACGAAGCCAGTAATCCCAAAAGAAATACAATGACCATCGTGGCAAAGAACAGTGCCCAGTTCACCCATGCCTTTCTCTTTCCGTTTCTTTCCATATCAAGAGTCTTTTTGGTTAATTACTTTATAAATCCGCTCCGAAAAGTAAATGTTAATCATCAGGCATCAGGTTAAACCATTAGTTCCCTGGTAGACTCATTTTTTGTTCATTTTCATTCTCCTCTTCCCTTTCGGTCCTGCTCTCCAGCCTGGTCTTTACCAGTGCATTCGGTGCAGAGGCGATAGAGTTGGCCCGGCTGTGGGGTGTTTCCCGGTGGCAGTCCGCACATCTTTTTTCCAGCAGAGGATTCTTGTACCCCGGCTGAACGTTCTCCATAAAAGTCATCGAAATTGTGTGCGAATGACACCGGATGCAATTCTGCTGAACAACCTTTCGACCGGCTTCAAGTATGTAAATACTGTTTGGTTCCCGGCGAAGCGTGAAAATCGGGGGGGGCCGGAGCCCATCCTGCGCCTTGAAAAGGTAAGTGCGGAAGATATTGTCGTGAGGTACATGGCAGTCGTTGCACACAGCCACATTGCGATGGGAACTGTGCGCCCAGTCGTTCATATAGGGGTTCATCACATGACAGTTAATACAGGTTTCAGGGCTGTCGGAGAGATAGGAGTGCGCTTTGGAAATATATATTGTGTAGAAAGCCAGTCCGAAAAAAACCCCCAGCAATACTGCTACCGTGCGCTTCCACTCCCGGGGCGGGATCAGCCATCGGATAAGTCGTTTCATGATATCCGGGTTGTTATTTAATACACAGAACAAAGATAGATTTATTTCGTTATTTTTGAAAATTATGTCTCTCTCCGGTCAGGAAATAAAAGTCTTCACCCTCTCTGACATAGCTGCACAGGTAAAGCTGTTGCTGGCTGACCGGTTTGCAAATGATTTCTGGGTACAGGCAGAGATGAACAAACTGAACCATTATATCCATTCAGGTCACTGTTATCCCGAACTACTGGAAAAAAAGGGCAATAAAGTAATTGCCCAGTTCAAAGCCAACCTCTGGCGCGATGATTATCAGCGGGTGAACAGAAAATTCCTGACTGTGCTGAAGGAGCCGCTGAAAGACGGGATCACGATTTTGTTTCTTGCCCGGATCAGTTTCGATGCGGTTTATGGCCTCTCCCTCCGTATCCTCGACATCGACCCCTCCTATTCACTGGGTGAACTCGAACGTGAAAAACAAGAGACAATCACCCGGTTACGGCAGGAACAGATTTTTTCCCGTAATAGATCCCTGCAACCAGCCCTCCTTTTGCGCCGCATCGCGGTCATCTCTGTTGAAACAAGCAAAGGATATGCCGATTTCCGACAGATCATCGACGGTAATCCCTGGGGATACCATATTTTCTATATGCTCTTTCCTTCTCTGCTCCAGGGCGATAACCTTACTGTTTCCATCGGCGGACAGTTGGAACGCATACGCAATGTGATCCGTCATTTCGATGCAGTGGCAATAATCCGTGGAGGCGGGGGTGATATTGGTCTGTCGGGCTACAACCACTATGAACTTGCCCGGCAGATCGCTCTTTTCCCGCTACCGGTGATCACCGGGATCGGCCATGCCACAAATGAAACAGTAGCGGAGATGGTAGCCTTCCGGAATTGTATCACCCCTACCGACCTTGCGGGCTTTCTCATTCAGCAATACCATAATTTCGCGGTACCAGTTAAAGAAGCTGTGCAACGGCTCGGGCTGCATACTTCCGCCTTAATCCTGACGCAAAAAGCCTTTTTACAGGAGAAAGCATTCTCCCTTGGCAGATGTCTTCAAATAAACCTTACCCGTGAAAGAAAAACCCTTTCACGCCTGCATTACAGGATCTGCATTGCCGTTTCAGATCTTACCATATCCGGCCGCCAGGCCGTGTGGCGCCTATACCATGCCATGAAACACGCCATTTCAACGGACCTCAGGGAGAAGCAACACACCCTTGAATCCATTGAAAAACAGACAGCGTTGCTCGATCCTGTCCATGTTTTGTCGAGGGGCTACTCTGTTACACTGCTAAACGGAACACCGGTCACCGGGATATCCTCCGTGAGCGTGGGTGATACAGTGAAAACCATTCTCTTTTCCGGAGAACTGAAGAGCGAAGTCAAAGAAGTTTTATCCAGTGAACAATCCAACCATGAATGAAAAAATAAACTACTCCGAAGCTTTTGATGAACTTCAATTGCTGGTCAGCGAAATCGAATCAGGCAACATCCCGGTAGATCAGCTGACAAAAAAAGTCAAACGGGCAGCTATCCTGGTTAAGATCTGCCGGGATCAGTTAACCGCCACGGAAGAAGATGTAAACCAGATACTTCGGGAACTCGAAGAGGAGGGGCCCCGTTAAGGATTGATCACGTTACCGTTGCTGTCGGTGTTATAGTTACCCAGCCCGGGTGAGCCCGGGGCAGTAAAGATGCGGTCGTACATATTGGAAGAAATCACGGGAAAATTATTGGTCGGGAACACCGACCAGCTGTAATCAATATCGGGTTGGGTGGGGGGAGTCTGCGTATCGTTTTGCGTGATATTGTTGAAAGTGATCATCGGGTTGGCATTAACCACCCATATTCCGGCAGGGTTGGATGAGCCGGAATGAATGTTGCTGTGAATGTGATTGGCGGTGATTACGACCCGCTTGCTGGCCCCCTTGGAAAAACAACGGATCCCCGCCTCAAAATTGTAATTGATGTTGTTCCCGATGATGGATGGCTGGGTGCTGGCGTCAATCCATATCCCGCACTCGTTCAGGTAGATGTCGTTCGACATGATGCGCGGTTCGGCATACGACTTCATATAGATACCTATTCCCCCGGTGGTATAATCAGTATGCCCTATCACATTGTCATCAATGGTGGGTTCGGCGGGCGACCCCAGTCCTCCGGCCAAATAGATCCCGTATCTGCGGTTATGGTCCAGAAAATTATTGGAGATCCTTGGGGAGGAGTTGATACAGGTAATTCCGCCCGAGTCGTTCCGGGTGATCTTGTTGGCTATGAACCACCCGTTGGCCCACATACCGGTACTCCGGATCCCCCACCCGTTGCAGGTATCAATCTCGTTTTCCTTTACCCATGGCTGGCCGGGAGTGGCAATATATATCCCGTCGGTCGTATCGGACCTGGTATTGGTGATGTAATTGAACAGGATGGTAGGGGAGGTCTGATTGCAGATGATCCCTTTACGGATACAGAACCCTTCTATTATGCTGCTGTCGGCTCCCCTTACAGTACCGTTAATTACTGCCGAATGTTTCCCGGCGCCGAGCAGATGTACATACTTTTTACAATTAACATCCTCCGTATAGGTTCCAGGCATCACCTCAATCAGGTAACCGTTCGCCGGGCCTGTGGTGCCGCATGCATTCAATGCCGCGGTGATGGTAGTGAAATGACCTCCTGTGGCGGCCACAACAAAATGTCTGGCGTAGGAAGTCGTTCCGGGATAAGCCGTTACCTGAATTGATCCATCGGGGAACTGCACGCCGCTCCCGGCATTGATCAATCCGTTTACATCAAATTTCGTGAGGGGTTTCGTGGTCCCTACGCCAACCCTTCCGTCATCCCGTACGTAAAAAGTCGTATCCGGGTTCGAATTCTTTGTCATAAGTGTTACCGTGGCACTGGTATTGCCCGCACCATTGACCTCAAGCTGCGCTTGTACCGAAACCGGAAAAACCGACAGGAGCAACGCCCCTGACAGCAAAACAATGAATTTTCTCATAATCATCATATTTATACCCACAATGATACGAATATTTTAGGGGAAAAGCAAGGTTTTTTTCACATTTCAGCATGATATTGGCATGGTTGCCCCCCTCTTGACTTTCCCTTTTTTTTGATTATATTTAGGGCTGTTTATTATATACCCGTGCTTATGAAAAAATTGTATTTGCTGATGTGCCTGTCCCTCTTCATCTCAGGGCCGGCAATGGCCAATAACATCGCGGTGGCCAACGTGTCGCTCACCGACCAGAGCGCCCTCTTTAACCATGTCAATGTCAAGTTCGACCTGAGCTGGGACAACTCCTGGCGAACCCTGCTTGTCCCCGGCAACTGGGACGCTGCATGGGTATTCGTCAAATACCGCGTGAGCGGGGGCGACTGGCACCATGCCACCCTCGATACGGCCGCCTCCAACCACACCGCCCCATCCGGCTCTGAGATCGATCCCGCTCCCGATGGCAAAGGGGTCTTTATCTTTCGCTCCTCCACCGGCAGCGGCTCCAATTCCTGGACCAACGCGAAACTCCGCTGGAAGTACGGCGCCGACGGAGTAGCCGACGATGCCCTGCTGGAAGTAAAAGTATTTGCCATTGAAATGGTCTATATTCCCGGGAGTGATGATTATTGGCTGGGAGACGGAAACGGAACTTCGGAAAGTACTTTTGCTTTTCATCATTTTGCTCTTGATAATTCTGCTACACTATACACTGCACAAATCGGGATCACTGCAGATGTGGGCGGCATAAACGATGATATAGTAATGACCAGCTCAGGTGTGGCTCTTATGGGAAATGGAGGAATCAGTACAAATACAGCATACCCGACTGCATGGCCTTCAGTGTTTTCCTTTTATATTATGAAATATGAGATCAGTCAGGAACAGTATGTAGATTTCCTGAATTGCCTGACAAGAAGCCAGCAGATTAACAGAGTGGAAACCAATATTGCCGGCACTGGAATAACTAACAGGTGGGTCATGTCCGGAAGCGCGACAATGCAACACAGGAACGCCATCCGGTGCGATGCTATCATTCCTGCACAGCCTGCTTCTGTCACCTTCTATTGCGATTATGACGCAGATGGTACCGGGAACGAGGGTAACGACGGCCAGAACATTGCCTGTAATTTTCTGATTTATCCAGATCTGGCCGCCTATCTCGACTGGTCGGGACTTCGGCCAATGACCGAACTTGAATACGAAAAAGCCAGTCGCGGACCGAACACTGCGATCTATCAGGAGTTTGCCTGGGGGTCAACCAGTATTTATTCCTCCAATTATACCATGGTTTTCGCGGGCATGGCCACCGAAGGGATCTCAGGTCTCCCTGCGGCTACCGGGAATTCGATGAATGCCAACACCTATTCAAATATTGGCGGTCCTGCCCGCTGCGGTATCTTTGCGGCCAGTTCCTCCAATCATACACGGGTTGAGACCGGAGCCACCTATTATGGCGTGATGGAGATGTCAGGAAACCTTTTTGAGCGGACCGTCCATTTGGGGAGTCTTGCCGGAAGAACCTTTAGGGGAAACCACGGGGATGGAGTGCTCTTAGCAAACGGTTACGGTAATGTTGATTACTGGCCAGGAATCAACGGAAATATGATTTACACAATTAGTAATAATGCCTATCTGGGAACAACCGGCATAACTGGTTATGCCGGCATCGGCCTGAGAGGCGGCACCTTCGTATTTACGGTTCTGAATCAGAGAATCTCTGACAGGAACATGGCCGGACAGGTTGGTTCGACTACCCGCGACGGAAGTTACGGCGGGAGAGGAGTCAGAACGGCTCCCTGAAGCTGATTGAAGGTATGAAAAAGCAATTATTGATCTGGACCTGGATCCTGGCATCTTCGTTTTCACTTCGCGCTCAATACTTTGGCGGACAGAAAGACGGTTCGGCAGCCGGGGCCAGAAGCGTGGCGCCCATGACCTCGCAGTCATTTTATTGCAATGGCGGAACCGCCGACGGATACGCTTCGGCCGTCTCCGCACTGGCAGCCATGAGCGACCAGTCGGTCTATTGCAGTGGCGGCAACAGCGACGGGTATAGTCAGAGCAGTACGTCGGGTTATATGTTTCAGGGAAGTCTTTTTTGCGGGGGTGGTAATGGGGATGGCGCCTGCACCATGGGATCGGCGGTTACCCCGCTGGGGGGCCAGTCAAACTATTGCAGCGGCGGCAGCGGCGACGGTTTCACTGTAACAGCCGCCGGCCCCTTCTTCATGAGCAGCCAGGTGGTTTATTGCTCCGGCGGAAATGGCGATGGGTATGGATACAGCAGCGCCTCCGGGGCCATGTTCAACAGTTCGGTCTACTGTTCCGGCGGGAACGGCGACGGGTACTCCTCCCTGTCAGGATCAGGAGCGCTGGGCGGACAGTCAGTATATTGTTACGGAGGGAACGGCGATGGATACGGAAGTCTTGCCATGCCGGCCGACACCCTTGGCAACGGCATCTGGAAGGGGATCACCAGCACCTCCTGGACCACCGCCTCCAACTGGACCAACAACGCGGTGCCCGATATCAATACCAATGTTACCATCCCGCCCTTTGTTCCATTCTATCCCGTACTGAACAACATTCTCGCTGTGAATTACAGCACCGGAACCTACAAGTGCAAAAGCCTGTTCATCGAACCCGGGGCGCAGATCACCAATACCGGGGCCCTGAACATCGGCGGTCAGATGATCGTGGCCGGGACCTACATCGCCACGAACAACTCCACCAATTCGCAGACTATTTTCTCCGGAGGCACCCTCTCCCTTCTCCCCCTGGGCGTGATCCGACTGGGTAATCAGAGCGCAGGACCCGCTTACTGCGACCTGAAGATCAACAACGGAGGAATCCTCAGCATCTCCGGCGGAACCCTCGAGATCGACGACCAGCTCAACCTGATGAGCGGCGGAACCTTCAACATGACCGGCGGGTACCTTTTTGCCAACATGTACGGAGAAGGTACCACCTATGGCTCCTCCTATCCGGCCTCATTTTACGTGCAATCCGGCGCATCCGGATCCATCTCCGGCGGCATCATCCGGGTCTGCGGCAAAACCTCCTCCGGGAGCTATTGTGCATTCTCGGTCAACAGTTCTTCGTTTGACTTCACCGGCGACGCCGCCCTGCTGATGACCAACGGGATCAGCGAAACCACCTACGATACCGAAATCCGCACCGTCAGCGGCGCCAACCTGAAACACCTGCTCATCAACAAACCTGAAAAAACCGTCTCCATCGCCACCGATGCCACCATCAACGGCAAGGTAAAGATCTATCCCGACTCCAGGCTGCAGATCAACCCGGGAGTTACGGTCACCGTGGCCGACAGTGTTGTGCTTTATCCGTGATTAGTGAGATTTTTCAAATTAAAACCATTATCTTTGCCAGCCAAAATAACCATCTTGCTAAAATTATATGGTTGTTGTAATGAAAAATTTGATTTTCGTCAGTAAATGTTTGTATATTTATACCAAATTTTCAACCATGAAATCCGGATTTCGATATTCGATGATGCTGATCCTGTTCTTTTTCGGCGCTTTGGTGTGGCATGAAGGTTCCGGCCAAACCATCATTTCCAACGGAACCGATATGATCATCAGCAGCGGAACCACCGTCGTCTCCAATCAAAACCTCGATGTGAACAGCGGTGGCGACCTTAATGTGCTGGGCACACTCGTCCTGAAAAAAGACCTGATCAACCAGAATGCCAGTCCCGATAACCTGGGCACCGGAACCATTGAGTTCTCCGGAACCACCCTGCAAAATATCAGTGGCCAGAACATCATAGGGAACATGACCGTTAATAACTCCGCAGGAATAACCCTCTCCGGGAATACGCAGGTCAATGGCACACTGACGCTGACCAACGGGCTGATCACCCTTGGATCAAATAATCTTCTCCTGGGTCCCTCTGCAACGGTATCCGGGACTCCATCAGCCACGAAAATGATCGTAGCTACAGGAACCGGCGAACTGCGGAAAGAGTTCTCAGGAACAGGCAGCTTTACCTTCCCGGTGGGCGACAATACCTCCACGGCAGAATATTCTCCCGTCACCCTTAATTTTGCATCCGGCTCTTTCGGATCAGGTAACTACGCCGGGGTGAAACTGGCCGACGCGAAATACAGTCACGACTCCATACAGGGAAGCTACCTCACCCGAAACTGGACCGTTACCCAGAATGCCATTTCCGGGTTCAGCTGTTCAGCAACCTTTAAATACCTTGATTCGGATATTACGGGCACTGAAAGCGCCATCTATTGCGTAAAAGTAAGCCCCGATCCCTGGATCACCTACAGTGCTGCCAATACCGGCACCAATGAACTGTCGGCAACCGGACTCTCCTCCTTTAGCACCTTCACCGGGGCAAAACCTGCCCATGACGTGGACCTGACTGCTTTCCTCGAAGGGCCGTTCTCTTCAGGGGTGATGACCACTACCCTGCAGTCCTCCGGCCTTATCCCCATTACCCAGCCCTTTAACACCGCACCCTGGAACTATGCCGGGGCCGAATCCGTTGTTTCAGTCCCCGCCGGAGTCGTCGACTGGGTATTACTCGAACTTCGTCAGGCCGACCAGCCAGCCAACGCCACCTCCGCCACCATTATTAAAAAACGTGCAGCATTCCTGAAAAGCGACGGCTCTATCGTCGAACTCGACGGCACCAGCCCTGTGAGATTCTATAACGCCACCATCACCCAGAACCTCTATCCGGTCGTCCGGCACCGTAACCACCTTTCCATCATGGCCAACAACGCCGTCACGAAATCAAGCGGTATATATACCTATGATTTCTCCACCGCCCTCAGTCAGGCTTATGGCGGAGCTTTAGGTTATAAACAGATCGCATCTTCTCCCGACGTTTTTGGCATGGTTACCGGCGATATTAATCAGGACGGGAGCGTCTATACCACAGATTTTGATCTTTGGGCAGCATCTGCCGGTTCGGCAAATGTTTACAACAGCTCGGATCTGAACCTTGATGGTAATGTATATACTTCAGATTACGATAAATGGGCAACCAATTCCGGAACAAGCCATCCTCTTAATGTACCTGTTATCATTAAATATCAATCCAAAGTTCCTGAATAACATATTTAACTGACATGAAAAGAACATTTATCCTCTTATTAACCGGTATCCTTTTTTTATCAGGGACCCTTTGGGCTCAGCAGCTCTCCTTTCGAATTACCAAACCTGTAATTTACCATTCCGGAGGAAGTCCAGGTATCGATTATTTCAGGTTTGATCTTGAAGTAAAAGCTTCTGTTTCAGGAACCTTTCTTTGGTCTGGCCAGGCTCAGTTTACATTTAACAATACCACTTTGGGTACTGCGCTGGCAGATTGGACCATCACCAGAGGAACCTTATTGACAGGGACAAACCAGGATGGAAATCCAATGTATACTCCCGGCAGAAACGTGGTTTTAGTGGGTCCTGGCGGAACGCCTCCATACGAAATATACTGTTATTGGGTTGGAAACAATGACGCCCGAATAGTGTATGGCGGAAATGCACTGGATTTCAATGAAGTGCCTACAAACTGGACACAACTTGCCATTATCCGTGGTAGAATTTATACCAACACAGGTGTTGCAGGGATTGATATGCATGAATCCGTATTTAACGGAAACCAATCCTACCTTCCCAATGGTTCCACTACTATAACCCCATATGCCAATCCTAATGCCTTTGATACAAAGGATTTG
>CAYWHQ010000014.1:0-4521 GCA_964457665.1 uncultured Prolixibacteraceae bacterium
AGCCTGGCATTCTTCTTCTGGCTCAGCACGACGGATCAAGGGGCGATGGTGCGCGGCTTCGTCGCGCTCGGCCTGCCCTACGAATGGGGGCTCACCATCGTGCTCGCGCTGCGCTATCTGCCGATCCTGGCCGGCCTGTTCGAAATAGGCTGGCCACTCGGTTTTAAATTATCCCAGACTACCGGATACAAGTTACCCTTTATCCTGCTCGCGATCGTCTCGATGGCTTTCAGCGGATGGCTGTTATGGCTGGCGCAGAGGGACATCCCTATTGGGACTGCCTATGCTGTCTGGACCGGTATAGGCGCCGCGGGGACCTTTCTGATCGGGGTATTGTTTTTCAGGGACCCGGCAGGTTTTCTCAGGTTTTTTTCCGCATCCCTCATCATACTGGGGGTAATCGGGCTCAAACTCTCCCATGGAACATGAGCCTGATTCAACCACCCTTTCTGAAACCAGGCGACCGGGTGGCCATAGTCTCCCCGGCCAGATCGATTACTTTTGAAGAGGTACATCCTTCCATAAAGATTTTCCAGCAATGGGGGCTGGAGGTGGTATTGGGGATTCATGTATTCGGCAAGCACCATCAGTTTGCAGGAACCGATGACCAAAGGCTCCATGATTTTCAGCAGATGCTCGACGATGATTCGGTGAGGGCCATTATCTGTTCCCGCGGGGGTTACGGAACGATCAGGATCGCCGACCGGATCGACTGGAAAAAGTTCAGGCGGTTCCCGAAATGGATTGTTGGTTTCAGCGATATAACCGTGTTACATGCATTGGTTCACCGTCATCTTGGCATTCAGACCCTTCATGCGATCATGCCTTATAATATCAAAGCATCCGATTCGGATTCAGAATCAGTTGTTTCGCTGAGAGATGCCCTATTCGGGGAAAGCTTTTTTTTCAGAAAGCCCGTCACCTTTTTGGATCGTCCCGGATTAAACGAAGGAATTCTTACAGGAGGGAACCTTTCGATCCTGTACAGTTTACTGGGGACTCCCCTGGAGCCGGAAACCGATGGTAAGGTACTTTTCCTGGAAGATGTGGATGAGTATCTGTATCATATCGACCGGATGATGACAGCCTTGAGGCATGCCGGAAAACTCAGGAACCTGAAAGGACTGATAACTGGAAGCATGAAGGATATGAAAGATAATGCCGTTCAGTTCGGCATGAATGCCGCCGGGATCATCAGCGATGCTGTGAAGGGGTATAGCTACCCGGTTTGTTTTGATTTTCCGTCAGGGCATGATTTCCCCAATCTGGCTCTCTTTATGGGAAGAAAGGTGAAACTGATCGTGGATGACGAAATAAACATGGCATATGGCTGATCATAATGCGCTGGGCAAGCTGGGCGAACAGATTGCCGCAGAATACCTCAAGGGAGAGGGGATGAAGATTCTGGATCTGAACTGGCGGCTGAACCGGAATGAGATTGATCTGGTGGGTATTGAAGGTGACCGCCTGGTGGTTGCAGAGATAAAGACAAGGAATGCCAATCCTTTCCAGGAGCCGGAACACGCGGTTACCAGGGAGAAGCAAAGGATCATGGTGCGGTCGGGAAATGCCTATGCCAGATTGAAAAGGATCAATAAAGAGGTCAGGTTTGATATAGTCACCATTATCTTTACCGGCAATGATTATCAGGTAAATCACATACGCGACGCTTTCTATCCGGTACTGTGATCCTATTTCCTGCCGAAATCAGCCGGTATTTCACCCCAGTGCCGTGTTTCCCATTTCAGGATCCTGTTGGGCCAGGTATTTTCATTCAGCCAGGCAACTGCCCGTTCGATGAGTTTGAACAGGTTCTTGTTCTTCTCTGATGGTATAAGGGTTGTCTTGACGTTTTTATTTCTGACCCAGACAATGGCTGTGCGGGAGTCGGAATAAACCGGCCAGCCGGAACCGCGTTGCTTCAGGTAAGCAAGGGCATGCACAATGCCAAGGAATTCTCCCAGATTCACCGTTGCTTCCTGAAACGGTCCCATCCTAAAAAGTTCGGCGCCCGATTTAGTATCCACACCCCTGTATTCCATGATGCCGGGGTTTCCGGAGCAGGCTGCATCCACGCAGATACTGTCGGGGATTGGTTCTCCGACGAGGCTGTCTATGGCGGGAGGTATCCCTGTCGCCCGGATTCCTTTCTGAAAAAAAAGCGCGGGATCAGCCTTCCAGGCTGCTTCAGCCATCGCCCTTGTCGGGAAAGCCTTATAGCGGGCTCCTTCAAATTTTTCAACCTGTGTTTTACACGACGTCCAGTCGGAGTAAATACCAGGTTTCCGGCCTTGCCATACTACATAAAATTTTGGTTTTACCATACCAGGAACAGGAGACAAAGATAGGGGTTTTTCGCTATTTTTGTAAGGTGAATCCCCTCAGGCGTCTTGCCGGCCAGACAGCCATTTACGGTATTCCCAGCATTCTGGGAAGATTTTTGAATTACCTGCTTGTTCCCTTGTATACCTATGGATTGCTGACTCCCCAGGAATACGGTGTGGTGAACGTTTTTTATTCATACACTGCCTTGCTGATGGTCATTCTGACCTATGGTATGGAAACAGCTTTTTTCAGGTTCAGCGAAAGCGAACAGAACAAGCGAAGGGTTTACAGCACCGGTTTTATCTCCCTGGTTTTTACTACGCTGGTATTTTTAACCGTTATTCATCTCTTCTCCGACACCATTGCCCGATGGATTTCCTATCCGCGCTTTCCCAGGTACATCATCTGGTTTGGCTGGATTATGGCGCTCGACACCCTTTCGGCGATTCCTTTTGCCAGGCTGAGGGCAGCGAACAAGCCCGGTCGTGTTGCCGTTATTAAATCCCTCAATATTTTCGTCAATATTTTCTTTAATATCTTTTTCCTTGTTTTATGTCCATGGTTTATTAAAACCGGGAACAGCGATGGGCTTCAGGAGATTGTATCCCTGGTTTACCGTCCCGACTGGACGATCGAATATATTTTCATTGCGAACCTCATTGCTAGTCTTGTCACGTTGGTATTACTGCTGCCGCAGATCAGGGATATCAGATGGATTTTTGATACTTCCTTATGGGGAAGAATGATTATATATTCCATTCCCCTTATGATCGCAGGGATGGCAGGGATCATTAATGAAAGTGTCGACAGGATCCTGCTCAGGTATCTTCTGCCAGGTTCGGCAGAAGAGGCTGAAGCACAGGTGGGTATATATAGCGCCTGTTATAAAATAGCGGTACTGATGGTCCTGTTCATTCAGGCATACCGGTATGCTGCTGAGCCCTTTTTCTTTGCACAGATGAAGAATACGGATGCAAAATTACTGTACACAAAAGTGATGGATTATTTCCTGGCAGCCGTTTCGGCAATATTTCTGGTGACCGTTCTATTTCTTGATACAGTTTTCATCAGGTTTACAGGAGAGGATTTCAGGGGTGCCAGGGAGGTGATTCCGGTGCTTATGATGGCAAAATTGTTCCTTGGTGTCTATTATAACGTTTCCATTTGGTTTAAGATCACCGGTAAAACATACTGGGGAGCTATCATCATGACCGGCGGAGCGTTGCTGACAATCGGGCTGAATCTGATCCTGATCCCCTTACCGGAAGATTACTGGATACATGGCTATTATGGATCGGCCTGGGCCACGCTTGCCTGCTATGCCTTTATGCTGGTTGCGGGTTATCTGTCAGGCCGGAAATACTATCCGGTTCCCTACAGGGTATGGAAATTTTTCCTTTATCCGGGGCTTGCCCTGGCGCTTTATCTTATAAGTCTCCTGATCCCCCAGAAGCCATATTACATATCTTTTACGGCCAGTCTGTTTCTGCTTATGCTTTTTCTGGCGATGGTCTTATCTGTAGAAGGATACCGGAGCGCGAAGGTTGGGAAACAGGGTTTTTAGTAACTTTGCCAATTCAACTGCAATCATGAGGATTCCGGTTATAAACAGATCACATCATCCATTACCCTCTTATGAAACGAGGGATTCGGCTGGTATGGACCTGCGGGCTTTCCTGAAGGAGGATCTGATCATAAACCCGTTGGGAAGAGCTTTAATCCCGACGGGCTTATTCATTGAACTTCCATCTGGTTACGAAGCGCAGGTAAGACCCAGGAGTGGCCTTGCCATCCGTTCAGGGATTACGGTATTGAATACTCCCGGAACGATCGATGCCGATTACAGGGGTGAGATCTGTGTGATTCTGGTCAATCTGTCCGACACTCCCTTTGTGGTGCATGATGGGGACAGGATTGCCCAGATGGTCATTTCTTCTCATGAGTGTGCAGCGTGGGCGGAAACGACCGAACTCAGAAAAACAGACAGAGGTGGAGGAGGGTTTGGTCATACAGGCAGGTAAAGATTATCACGAAATGTTGCAAAACAGCTAGACAGATGACCAGGTTCTACATAAAATTCCTGCTCTTGTTCATGGTATTGTCTTTTCACATGTGCTCCTCAGAAGTAGCGGCCCAGAAGAACGGAGATCGGAAGTGCGTCGTGTAGGGAAAGTGTGTTGTTGTGGGTGGGGGGGG
>CAYWHQ010000014.1:4531-16439 GCA_964457665.1 uncultured Prolixibacteraceae bacterium
AGGAAGATCAGGGAGGAGAAGGAGAAACACGCGCAAACGCCGAAAAACAATACTGGATTGCTGATCGATGCAAAGAAGGAGTCCCTTTTGGGTAATACCAAAGAGGCTTACCGCATGCTTCAGTCATATGTTGAACGTTATCCCGGGGATCCGGTAGGTTTATATGAACTGGCGCGGATTGAAGCCAATGAAACCAGGTATTCCCAGGCGATCCGGCACATGGTAACCGCCGTATCGCTTGATCCGGGTAATCTATGGTACAGATTGTTTCTGGCGGAACTGTACCAGCTGACAGGCGATTACAAACCGGCACAAGCACTCTATGAGCAGGTAGTCAGGGATCATCCTGAAAATCCTGAATATATGTTTCAGCTTGCTGCACTTTACCTTGCTTCCGGCAAACTCAGGGATGCCGTGGAGGTTTATGATCAGATTGAACAGGTTGCGGGTATTTCGGAGGAGCTGATTATTCAGAAGCAAAAAATATATATGCACCTCAGGGAACCCGGTAAAGCAGAAGCAGAACTACAAAAACTTACTGCCGCATTTCCCCTGGAAAGCCGTTATTATTCTATTCTTGCTGAATTCTATATTTCATCCGATAAACCTGAAAAAGCACTGGCAACCTATCTGAAGATCGCAGAGATTGATCCCGATAACGCATATATTCACATGTCGCTGGCCGACTATTACCGGAAAGCCGGGAACCGGCAGAAGTCCTATGAAGAGCTGAAACTTGGATTCGGGAATCCAAATCTGGATATCGACACGAAGATTGCCATTCTCCTCTCTTTTTATTCCATCAATCAACTCTATTCCGACCTGAAGGATGAGGCTTTTGAGCTGACGAATTTATTGATCGAAACGCATCCCGGTGATCCAAAAGCCTATTCCATTTTAGGGGATCTTCTTACCCAGGACAAGCAATATCAGCCGGCGAAAGAGGCATTCCTGAACGTGATCTCCATCGACAGCAGCAGGTATGCCATATGGGAAGAGTTACTCCGTTTAAGTCTTTTAACGGAAGACTATGAGGGTCTGAGCGGCTATGCCAGAAGGGTAACCGCGCTTTTTCCGGAACAGCCTGTCCCTTTTCTATTTCAGGGATTGGCTCATCTTCAGCTGAAGCAATACCAGGAAAGTATTCAGGCGCTGAAAAGGGGATTGAACCTGGTGGTCGATAATGACGAACTGCTTGCCCAGTTTTACATGTATCTGGGAGATGCACATCACAGCACTCAGGAAAATGAGCTTTCCGACAGTTACTATGATAAATCGTTGGTCATCAAACCCAATAATGCATACGTTCTGAATAACTATGCCTATTATCTGTCGCTGAGAGGTATTCAACTTGAAAAAGCCGAAAAGATGGCCAGACAGGCTGTCGCCCTGGATCCTGAAAACAGTTCTTTTCTCGACACCTATGGTTGGGTATTATATAAACTGGGGCGGTATGAGGAGGCCAGGCAATGGATTGAAAAAGCAATTCAGAAAGATGCCGGGGCCAGCGGAGAGGTTCTTGAGCACCTTGGCGACGTATATTTTCGGCTGGGAGATCTGGAGAACGCCCTCACTTGCTGGAACAAGGCGAAAATGAAAGGGGATGCGTCGGAATTCATTGATAAAAAGATTAAAGAGAAAAGAATAATCGGGAATCCATGATGAAAGGTTTTTGGGGAATTTTTATAGCGCTGGTCCTGCTGCTGGTAATCACAGGTTTTTCATCATGCAGCACCTCCAGAAAAGCGATTAAAAGTCCTTTGAAGGAAGAAGGGGCAGAGTTTCTTTTTGATAAACTGAAACAGCATGAGTTGAAGTATAACTGGTTTAATGCCAGATTCAATGCCACTTACCGCAACAAAGGAGAAACCATTTCTTTCGATGGCCAGATCAGGATCAGGAAGGACAGCCTGATATGGCTCTCTCTTTCACCGATGCTTGGAATCGAAGCCATCCGGCTGATGATCTCCCAGGACTCGGTAAAGATGATAAACCGGTTGAATGACACGTACTTTATTGGCGATTATGAGTATGTAAACAGATTTTTAAACACCAATATTGATTACGATGTATTGCAGGCATATCTGACGGGCAATGACCTCTCCTTTTACGAGAACGGGAAATTCAAGGCAGTGGTCGACAATCGGGAATATAAATTGTTCACCACTGAGCGCACCAAACTGAAAAAGTTTATTCGTCATAGTCAGGAGAACCTCCGGGTGTTCATACAGAATATCTGGCTGGATCCCGCTACATTCAAGATTACCCACGCAGATGTCAGAGAGATCGGGAAGGAGAATATCCGGCTGGAAGCCTGGTATTCCAACCATGATGAAACGGGTGGGCAGCTGTTCCCGGGGGCGCTGAAATTCACGGTCTGGGCCGAAAATGTGATCAATGTGCTGGTTGATTTCACGCGGATCAGTATCGATCAGCCACAACAGTTCCCATTCCGGATACCGGCCAGCTACCGCCCGATGAAATGACGGGTCATGGCCTCACCGGTTTTACAGGAATATTACTGACCCTGCTTTTCCTTGCCGGAACTTCATTCGCGCAAACACAGAAGGAGAAGCTTCAGAAGACGAAAAAGCAACTGGAAGAGGAGATCCGCTATACCAATGCACTTCTTGAGAAGACCCAAAGATCCAAACAAAGCAGCCTCAATAATCTGAAGATCCTCGATAAGCAGATCCGTAACAGGGAAAAACTAATGGATGCCATTAACCGGGAATTGCAAACGGTTGAACTTGAACTGGAGGCCGAAAAGGTTCAGATCAATAAAATGTCGTCGGATCTTCAGCAGTTACGCGACGAGTATGCCCGGATGATTTACCAGGCATACCGGACCATGAGTGGAAGGAGCAGGCTTGCATTTATTCTTTCGTCAAGGGACTTTAACCAGGCATATCTGCGGTTGAAATATTACCAGCAATACTCGTCATACCGGCGGATACAGGCAGAAAAAATCATAAGTACCCAGAGCGCCATTGAACGAAAAAGGAAAAACCTGGAGTCGATCAAGGAGGAGAAACTTAGCCTGCTGGATGCACAGGAGAAGGAAAAGCGAAAGTTAGACCAGGAGAAACAGGCCAAGGCAAAAACGGTCAAGGAGTTGACCTCGAAGGAGAAACAATTGCTAGCGACACTCCGGACAAAACAGAAGACTGCCGAAAGGCTTCAGAGTGAGATTGAGAACCTTATTGCCGCTGAAATGAAAGCATCGGCAGGTAAAGGGGGGGCAGATAGCCGGAAAAGCCTGGCCCTTACTCCTTCCGAACGGGAATTATCGGCCTCCTTTGAGTCGAATCGTGGCAGATTACCCTGGCCATGTGAGAAGGGTTTTATTTCCGGAACTTTCGGGGAGCATCCCCATCCTGTACTGACCTATGTGAAAGTAAAGAACAACGGAATTGATATTATGACGGAGCCGGGAGCTTTGGTCAGGGCAGTGTTCAATGGCAGGGTCAGTAAAATAATGTCGTTCCCAAACATGAACAAGGTAGTTATCATCAGGCATGGTGATTATCTCACGGTCTATTCGAATCTCACGGAGGTCTCGGTCAAAGAGGGGCAGGAGGTGAAAACAAGGCAGCAGATAGGGCGCGTCTATACGGATCCCGGGGAGATGAAAACCGAGCTGCATTTCGAGGTATGGAAAGGAAAAACGATCATGAACCCAGAGTACTGGCTTGCAGGTAAATAACCGGGAGGAACTGTTTTGCAGCATACAGGTGAATTCGCAGCATTACTCACAGCCATCTTCTGGACAATAACAGCATTGGCATTTGCGGCCGCAAGCAGGCGAATCGGTTCCATGTCGGTAAATATTCTCCGGCTCATAGCAGGTTTTATTTTTTTGTCAGTCTTTACCTGGATTGACCGTAGCTTTTTTTTTCCTGTTGATGCATCCCTCCATAACTGGGTATTCCTGGTGCTGTCGGGGCTGATCGGGTTCACTTTCGGCGATCTTTGCCTTTTCCAGGCATTTGTGGTCATCGGTCCGCGGATCTCCATGCTGATCATGGCGTTGTCGCCACCGCTTACGGCACTGGTTGGATGGATTATGCTCGGGGAGGCTATGACGGCTATCAACTTTTTGGGAATGGTAATTACCTTAACAGGGGTGGCGATGGTGGTACTCAAGCGGAATGCCGGCAATGGAAACGGGATAGGCTCCTTCGTAAAGTTCTCGGTTCCATTCTGGGGTATACTGCTGGCCTTCGGCGGAGCTGTCGGTCAGTCGGTTGGTCTGGTATTGAGTAAATACGGAATGACGGATTATGATATATTTGGCGCAACCCAGATTCGGGTTATTGCCGGTATTGCCGGCTTTGCAGGGATCATCACACTCAGGGGCTTATGGAAAGATGTCATGAGGGCACTGCAGTATAGGAAACCGATGGGACAGCTGACGCTGGGAGCCTTTTTCGGACCTTTCCTGGGTGTTTCATTTTCACTCATTGCAGTCCGGTACACTGAAACGGGCATTGCCGCCACCATCATGTCGATCGTCCCGGTACTCATCATTCCTCCTTCTGTATTGCTATTCAGGGAGAAGGTTCACTTCAGGGAGATCCTTGGCGCCCTGATCGCAGTGGCGGGAGTGGCGATTTTCTTTATTTTTTAAGTACCATTACCTTCAGAATATAGTCTCTATCCCCTTTTTTAATCCGGAGAAGATATATTCCCGGAACAGGGTTGTTAATTCTGAAGGTTCTCGTCAAATCTCCGCTGAGATGTAATGTCTCGCCGGATAATAACCTGTTTAGCGGGTCGGAGAGGAGGATTTCAATTGGCTCCGGAACAGGTGAACGTATTACCACATCAAAATCACCGTGATTCGGGTTTGGATTTACCTGGATTCTGAAACCACTCAATTCTTCAATAAGGGTGCAATCCCTGAAGGTCACATAGGCCGAATCGGATGTCTGGCAGCCGAAACTGTTCGAAGAGACCAACCGGATCAGGTGAGTTCCCAGGCCGCCTGTCAGGGAGGTGTCGATGTTGATTTCGTAAGTCGTCAGGCCGCCGGGCATCCAAAGAAGGGAGGTAATCCCGGAGGTATCGGCCGTAAGCGTTATTACCGAACCAGCGCAAACCGTGTCGTTGGGGTAGATCTGGATTTGATTGACCGGAATAGTGCCAATGGTGAGATTGATTCCCTTGGTCACACTTCCATACTGCCCGTAGGCTGCCACTTTCAGGCGCACCTGACCCAGGGTTCTATCTCCGGGACCCGGAAAATACGATGGACGCTCCGTTGTATCATTGTCGAATACCCCATCCCCGCTGGTGGTCCATCGGAGCGAGTCCTGGCCGGAGATGGTTGCCTGTAAATGAAAGGTTTCTCCTGCACAAATGGTATCATCGGAACCTGGATTGACTTCCGGCAGAACCGGAGGGGGAAAGGATATATAATCTATCCAGACCTTATCCTGTCCGTAAACATATGCCAGATCCTTGAAGTATGACCATCTGAAAGTATGGGATCCTGCTGTGACCGGGAATGAAGCTTTTCTCCAGGCAGTTTCTCCCGACCAGTTGCCCTGAGGGATATTATCAATGTAGAAGATCAGCAGATCGTACCCTTCTTCAGTGGAGGTTTTCAGGTAGAAAGAGATGCTGTCATCGCGGGAAGAGGTGTATTCGACCCATATCTGACTGGTAGAGGAGTTGCCGATTGGACCGCTGTGGATACAGTAAATGCCCTCATAAGGAGCCTTTGAACTCAGGAACCAGGGTTGGGATCCTCCCGTGGTCCAGGGAAACTTCAGAAAACTGTTTGTTTCCCAGTCTTCCACGAGCAGGCCGATGGTTTCGCGGAAGGATTTGGTTGTTGAATACAAACCTGACCGGAGAGTCAAAACCAGGTCAATGCCGGTGGAAGTAGGAACTTCTTCTCCGACAGTTCCGTTGAAAAAGATGGTTTTCATCACACCCGGTGCCAGCGTATCCAGAAAAATACTGTCGGTTTCAATGTCAAGGTACTCAGAGTCGTTCATAAGCAGGGCAAAGGTTTGCATGCCGGAAAAATCGCCCGCATTGGTGACAATGAAACGGAATGTTACAGATTCACCGGGATCCAGGCGGCCATTATTGTTTCCGGCGGTATCGATGATCCGCATGCTCATGATCTTCAGGGCGGGGGCCCTCGCTTCAATGGAAAAGTGGCTGAACCAGGAGGAGTCGGCGTTAAAGGACCTGATTTTGAAAAGAACCCGGTGATTGTCGGGAATCGTGTCGGAAACCTTGAAGGAAAAGCCCTGATTGATAACCCTGATCTCACCTGCATCGAGATTGCCGTAATATTCCAGACTATCGGAAAAGGTGATATATGGGGATGAAGTCGTAGTTACGACCGTGACATCTTCCGCAGTTTGATCGCCGATATTTTTCATGCCAAGTGACAGCCACAGTGAATCTCCGTAATCCAGGAATCCGGTGTTGTCGGTTGCAGGTATGACCGCGAGCTGGCTGGAGTAGTATACAACCCATGGTTGACCCGGATTCGGACCAAGATCGAACGGGGATACGTAGGTAACCGCTCCTGAACCCGAACGGTTATCTGTCCAGACGGGATAAACCTTCATATTTCTGGACTGAATCCCGATATAGTCGCCGAAATAGTTGACAGCCAGTCCGGGTATCGGGGCCGGGGTAAAGGAAAAATCACTCACCCTGAAGTCGTTCCAGGTGAGTCCGCCGTCGTAGGACCAGGCGACAAAAACCTCGACCTCTGTCGATCCTACATTGCGGTCATCGTAGAAAATCACGCAAAGGCCTCCGGTAACAGGGTCACAGGTGATCCAGGGGAAAAAATGTTGTTTCCCGAGTCCGGCGGGATCCTGGTTCACCCTGACAGGAAGCGACCAGGTTTCTCCCTCGTCTGAAGATTTGATCATGTAAATATCCATATCGTTCCCGGTATTGATTCCGGGATAGCCAATATTTGTGAAAACCAGGTAGATGGTTCCGCTGTAAGGCCCGGTACTTATATCGACCGCCATGGAGGGGAAGGCATTGACGCGCATCTGTTTTCCAGTCATTGACGCTCTGATGCCTTTGATATTATTGATAATACGGGTGGCCGGAGTAAAAACGCCGCCCCCATCGATTGATTTACAAAAACCTATTGCCTGTTCATCCGACGGCCAGGTATCATAGATACTCCATGCAGCATATACCTCACCTTCGGGACCTGTATGCAGATTCACCCCATGGTTCAGTTTTCCGGCATTGACATCAAAACTGATGGTATAGGGGGATGTCCAGCTCAGACCATTGTCGGTTGACCTTGAGATTTGCACCTGGTTTGTGTCGGGAGATCCGGGGATGAAATTGGTCCATGCCACGTAAAGGTTTCCCTGGAACGGGCTGGACAATGCATTATCGATCCACAGATGGTTTTTATCCAAGAGGCCGAAAAAGGAGGGACCCTCCGCCACCACGACATTATTCCATGTTTGACCCTTATTGTCGCTCCAGGCAACCGACTGACCCCAGTCGGCGCCAATTTTTCCGACGAACCATCGGCCTGTCAGGCTAATGGCGGTGGATGGATCTCCTTTGTTTACTTCTCCTGCACCGAACACTGACCCTGCCCACGACAGTCCCTGGTTGAAGGAATAAAGCCCGTCGGCGCCGTAGGCATCCTGAGCATATCCGTTTGCCCAGCTGGATGAATTGTTGGAATTGAGCACCTCTTCTTCATTGTCGGGCGCAATGAATATGGAGTTTTCACTCTGCGTGGTATTGGTAAGCTGTGTAACAGGGATATCCGGAGAATTTTGTGGAGTGATCCCCGGCGCATCGATACGGGCGGAAATTTTTTTCCCCGGCGGGGCAACGATAACCGGGCCAGGAAGTACGTATCCGAGGCGGATCATCTGGTTCCAGTATCCGGTGTTATCCACATAGCGGTTGACTTTGCCTTTCCCTGCAGGAGTGATCTCCGGATATCTGAACTGATCTTGTGCAGACACGCTGAAACAGGCAATGAATAAACTCATCAGAAGGATATATGCTTTCATCAGAATACTTGATTAATCTGGATTAAATTAAACATTCCATGCAAAGGTACATTAAAAAACCCCCTGTATGATGGACATTCAGGGGGTTGATGAGGTTGTTCGGGGAGGATTATTTTCTGATGATAAGTTTTTTCTGGATCACTCCCTGATTTGTGGTCACCTTCATTTCATACATCCCGGCAGGTAAACTCCCAAGGTTGATGGTGCCGTTAAATTTGCCCTCCTGAGGCAGTGCCGTGGACTCAAATACGGTGTTTCCCAGAACATTGACAATTCTGATCATTGCAGGACCCTGTAAGGTCGTAAGTTCAACCCTGAAAAACCCGTTTCCCGGATTGGGAAAGATCTTCAACGCAGGATTGCCCGGGATGACCGGTACATTGACAGGATCGGACCAGGAGACAAGAATGGTATCAGTTGAGGAGCAATTGTTCATGGTCACCTCGACCCAGAAGAGGTCGTTCCAGTTCCCCGAAAAACCTACAGTGATGGACTGTGTGGTGTTGCCGTTGGACCAAACATAGGCTGCTCCGGGATTTCCTGCGTCCAGTGTCAGGGTTTCGGTGACCACGAGTGTTGTATCATCTCCCAGGCTGACAACCGGGAACGGTTGGATGGTAACCTCCAGGGGATCGGACCAGGGACTCGTATTGCATTGGTTTGATCCCTGGACTTTGATGACCGCGGTGCCTGCGAAAGCACTGTTCCAGGTAACGGTACCGATGGTATCGAGGCCTGTGATGGAGCCGGCGGCGGAAGGTTCAATATTCCAGATATAGGTCGAAGTATTCGGTGCAGCGTTGGTGGTATACTGTGAGGGGGGCGGCCCGGCGCAAAAAACTGTTTGTCCCTGGGGTTGGGCAGGTTGAGCAGGATTTGGTCTTATATGTACGGCGAGTTCAGGGGAGAAGGCACTGGCTCCGCAACCATTGATCGCCTGCACTTTAATATAGGCATATCCATGGAAGGTGTTGTCCCAGTCAACCACTGCAGAAGTATCTGTTTCGGTCAGTGTTCCTGCCGAATCGGGAATAAGCGTCCAGTCGTAGGAATTAACCCCGGAAAGTTGAGGAATAGTATACATGGTGTTCCAGCTGTTTTCGCAGAGCAGGGTATCCCCTGAAGGTTTGGGCGGGGTTGGTGCGGGTGCGGATACCGTGATATAGTTTGTTTTGGTATAGGAGTTTGTGGCTACGCTGTTTGTTGCCGTGAGTGTTACATTGTAGGTCCCGGGGTTGTTGTAAAAGATATTCTGCGGATGCTGCAGGGTGGATGTGGATGGGTTTCCTCCCGGGAATGACCAATTCCAGCTGGTTGGGTTCCCGGAGGTCATGTCGGTATAATCAACGCTCTGACCTGCACATATCTGAGTAGAATCGGCGGTAAAATCAGGCATGGGTCCTCCATTGGGGATCACCGGGATCAACACGGAGTAACGGAAGAAATTCTGTTTGGTCACAGTGATACGCATGTACTGGCCGTTGGTCTGCGTTCCGGGAAGATTAATTGTAACCGGGCTTCCTGTACCGTTGGCTGTTCCGTGGATTTCGTCATTGAGGCTCATACAGATAAAAGACCCGGCATTGGCAGTGACCTGGAACTGGGTCTGGTTGGCCATGATGCTGGAGTTATGAACGACGGTAAGCGCCACAGGTACTTCGGAATAAACCACTGAAAAAGCATCACCGTGGTGATGGAAAAGGTGGTATGTCACCTCTTTGTTGCTGGTGTTGTAAGGCCAGTTTGATTGCTGCAGAAAATATTTACCGGCTGCATTGCCGAAACATGGCAGAAATCCGCGGGAGGCAGGATTGGTTCCATAGGTTGGCATGAAGTTGGTCCAGAAATTATCCATCATACCCCACAGGTAGGTGTCATTCACAAAGGAGTAGGAGACTTCGGAAGCGGCAATAAGGCCAAGGGCGCCGGCATTCTGACCATTGTATGTGTAACGGTGGAATTTTTCAGTGAAGCATTCATTCGACCAGTTATATTTCCCGGTGAGGCAGTTGATTGAAAAGATAAAGGAGAGCAGTCCAGTGTTGGTAAGGCCATTGATATTGGAGTTGTTGTAGGCGGGTTCTCCCCAGCCGGTCTCCCCGCCATGGTCGCGGTGCAGAAGGCAAAATGCGCCGGCATTGATGGCATTGTTGATCTGCGTGGCAGACCCACCGGTCCAGCAACAGGGCATCTGCTGCGGAGTAGCGGGAATGTAGTTCTGGCCGTTCGGGCCGAAGTAGTTGAGTACCATGCTTGTATTGGTAGCGGTAGACCACGGGTCGACTGAAGGATTTCCGACATAGATTTCGTTGATCCTGACGGATGTTTTACCCTGCACGGAATTCCAGAACCCACCTACGGATTCGGAACAGATCTGGAACCATCTGACGGTTTGCCATCCCAGTGCGGTTATGGGGTGTCCGTAGAAATAGGCAGAGGTTGGCGGATTTCGCTCATAATTTAGGAATTTGGAGCACATGACCTGCAACTGGGTGGCATTATTGGCGGTAATCCTTGCCATACAAATGTCGGGGAGGTGGTCTCCTCCCACATCGCCGTAAATATTGTCAGAGACACAATAACTGTTATAGATCGGTGAGATGACACTCGAGTTGGCATTGGTTCCGTAATCTCCCAGTAAAAGGACGGCGGAGGGTGGAGGTGTCCAGGTGTTATAGGCAGTATTGATATAGTTCTCAATGGCCGTGGTACTGTTTCCTCCCACGTCGGTCAGGGTTTTCACGGTTGTGGTGATTCCCTGTTGCTGGCGGAATCTGCGGATGCTGTCGGCCCATTGCTGGAACTCATTACCATTCGGGCAGATGATGAGGTACTCATAACCAGGAATATCAGTATTGGAATTTTGCTGGAGGGAATAATCCATTACAGGGAGGGAAGCATAATTGAAGATGGCATCTTCCAGAATGGGATCCCACCAGCGGCTTCTGAGCCGGTTGTCTCCAAAATTGCCGTTTCCTCCTTCGAAGGTTATCCTGATTTTCAGATCACGGTACACGATAAGTTTTTTCGTCACAGGATTATACTGAAAAGGAGTAACACCCAACAATACGACATCCACTCCCCTTATTTTACCGGGCGTTCCAAGCATCACAGGTTCAGCCGGATAGAGGGCGTCGGTGTGGTATATCTGGTTGTTTTTCTGATATACAAGTGGTCCTGGCTGGTCGTCTTTTGGAATGACAGGAGCAGGAGCCACCTCCACATTTTCAATTGTTTCAATTCTTAAGGAGAGGATGTTCAGCCTGGGCACTGCGCCTTGCGGGATAGCAATATACCGGCTGTAACCAGGGAGGTTTGGGGCGCCTGCTTCATTGAAAAGAAAGGCACCAGTCAAAAGCACACTGTTCATTTCCTGCCCGTCTATCTCAATCTTTTCCAGAGTGAAGGTTTTAACGGAATAGTCGACGGAGACTCCTGCGCTGGTGCTTTCCGAAAGGGTGAATCCCTCAGCCGACCAGGCATCATGATAGGTATGCACCTGGGCATAAAGCATGCCGGGAATGCTTATAATCATCAGCATTCGTAAGGATGTAAACCAAAAATGTTTCATAATGGATTGCTGTTATGTTATGCACGGTAAAAATACAATGTTTCGACCCATGTTAAACAGTTAACAGTAATATTCTTGAAACATTCACACAATCAGATTATCTTTGTCAAAAAACACAGGAGTACTTTTAATTATGGGAACCGAGATCATCATTATTTTTTTATTGATTTTGCTGAATGGGGTGCTTGCCATGACCGAGATAGCGCTTGTTTCGGCCCGTAAATCGAAACTTGACCTCGATGCTCAGGCGGGAGACAATTCAGCCCGGAGGGCCCTTGAAAATGTCAACACCCCTACCCGTTTA
>CAYWHQ010000015.1:0-15861 GCA_964457665.1 uncultured Prolixibacteraceae bacterium
ATTACATGCTGTATATTCTGTAAAAAACGCAATCCAAAATTTCAAACAACCTAAATATGAAAAACATACTGATTTTACTGGTCCTGTCCGGTCCGATTCTTACCGTTCATGCCCAGGAACAAAACCAGAAACGAACGCCAGGGAATCATCGGGTACATATCGGTTTGTCATATGGCTATACCCATACCGATATGAAGCTCACCTATATGAAGGAGCTTTTTACCTGGAACGAACAGAGCTCCGAGCCAAGGGAGCTGACCAATGAAGAGATCGATAACCTCAACTCAAGGGAAACATTTACCCGGCAATTCCAGGCACTGACCCTCGAAGCGGGGATGGTCATTCTGAACAAACCGGAAAGCAGGTGGTTCATCGATGGAACCCTCAGGCTTGGGATTGCCGCATCCAGATACCGGGTACAGAACAACCAGATAGATACCCTGGCGATGGAAAACAGATCGGGGTTAAAAAACCCCACGGCCAGCGTGCAGGTTGATGTTACCTACAAAATATCACCCCAATGGGGCATTGCAGCAGTTCCCCATTTCGCCTATGCCCATGGTGTTGATAAAGACATTCAGGACAATACCTACGGAGAGGTGCAGAATTTTGTCGAAACTAGAAAATGCTATTATAACTATCTGTACGGGCGGGTTAACCTGCTGGCTGTCTGGATGAACAAAAGCCTGAAAATCGGTGTCGGCCCGGGATTCTATCTACTTTACAACACAAACGATTACCAGATCAGCCGCACCAATCCGGCGAACGGGGATACCTATTCTACCCGGGTACACACCCATCTGATCTCAAAATCTTTTATTGACGGAAATATCCATATTGAATGGAAGATTATTCCTTCATTAGCTGTCAAAGGGTTTCTGGGTGCCGGTAACGATCTGACCGCACGGGGAAGCATATCCTGGTATTTCTGAATGTTTCGTTTTAAAAAACCGAGAAATGAGAAAAATAGCACACTATTTCTGGATCAGTCTGGTGATTTTGCCGGTACTGGTCATGAGCCAGTCGCAAGTAACCGAAGTGACCCTGATGGCAGATGACGCCTCCTATTGCAAGGATACCAAAGGCTATGGGAACGATGTGTATGATGATCTGGGCATCACTGCCGCCCTCTATAACGGATATACCTATGTCTTCAATTTCATCCAATCATACGGCAACGACTGGGATCCCGACCGGCTGGTCAAGACCAGTGGTTCTCCCCGGGTGTGGATGTTTGTGAACGACTCCCTCCGCCCGATGGATGTCAAAGGTTCGCACGGTTCAATGAAAGAAGATTACTGGCGAAGCTGCATCACCTATTTCGGCTATCCCAGTGAAAAAGACTACTGTCCGGGACTCCTTACAAAAGTATTCACCTTCCAGTTCAACGGCAGGTTATGGTACGTTCAGGTGATCGGATCGGATGGCGATAAGAACTATTACGAATGTTTTGCCCAGATGCCGGTACAGGACCATTATGAATGTGAAACCTATTACACCAGCACTGCGGTTCCTTCCGATAAATATGTCTGGTCGAAGGTTGGGGCTTTCCAGATGGATACCTGCCTCTATTTCCTGTCGCAATACATGAAATACAAGGATTTCTCGACCATGACGCCCACCTGGCGCCTGGAGAAATTTTACTGGGATGCTTCAGCCGAAAGGTTCATTCACGTGACCAACTATACCCTGAACATCCCGAACGGATTTATGCTGGCCGGACTTTCCCGGCGGTACGATCCGGCAACCGACAGCGATTACATGCTGGTAAGCACCTTCAATACCACCAAGACCTACCTCTATTTTCTGAAAACCGGCGATGGCACTCCCTCCGTAACCCAGGTAGGATCGCTCAGTACTCCTACGATGAAGGGGGGAGTCACTGTTATGCCCGGATCCTTCCAGGCCAACCGGGGCATTGATAACTATCAGGTAGCGGGCCAGGGGTACAGCGACCGGATTTCCGTTCTTTACTACTACAATTACCAGTATGGAAGCAGTTACCCGTTGTATGTATGGGAATGCGCCTTCACTTCTTCCAATTCCTTCCTGGAAATCAGCGCATATCAGATAAATAACCCTTTCGGCGGATCGCCAAAGTCGATGAACAGCCGCTTCTCCATCACCGGCACCTATACCCTCACCCCGCATCATTACACGAATCTCATCAGTACCTCCAGCTCCTATTACGACGGTTACCAGCAGAAGATCTGGCTGATCTTTCCGAACACCAGCCAGAAATTGTATGGGGTAGGACTCAACTCCGACATCTGGCAACCTTCGCCCTCATTGGCCGACTCTATCTTTACAAGTGATCTTTCCATTGATACCGGCACGGTTGCCAAAGAGATTCAAAGCCTTTACACCCTCATGGGGATCGTTGACGGACCGCCTCCCTGTTCGGTCGACTGGGAAAAATGGAACGAAGCTTATCCGCCAGGAACTTCCATGGAAAAGGAGCCTACCCAATTGCGCCTTTCCGCTTCCTCGAGCCAGAAGATAGAGTTCACTAACGTGGTCAGCGGGGAGTTCACCGAGGCTGCCAGCATCAAAGTCCCCATGGAATGGGAAGTAATGGGGGTACCCGTCTCCACCGATTTCGGCGTGGGGGCCAAATTTTCTCAGGCTTACCAGGTGATGAATTCCACCTCGAAGGAGACCACTTATTCACAAACTACCGGGTTTCCGTTGTCGGAGGTTTTGCAGGAATACGGGAGTTATATCTTCGCTATCCCTACCATTACCCGGTATGTTTTCCGCCGATATGCCTGGTACGACGGAGCATCGTACTACAATTACAAGTATCCCGTCCCGAATTCGCTGCAGTATCTTTTCAGGACGACCGGGATGAGGTATATCGCCAAACCCATTCCGGTTTCGGAATATCCCTTCAGGGTTGCAGAACCCAACGGTACCGGTCTGACTGACTGGAAGCTTGGCACAAGTTACGGAAGGCGAGCCATGACAAACACGCTGAACATGTACCCTGAAAAATCGAAGCTGACCAGTTCGAGCTGGCTGGCGCCCGGACCCCCGGTCAACGGCAGCTTTGAATCGCTGGTCGACACCACCGTGACCACCGAAGGGGAGTGTTCGTTTGAATTCAAGGTCACAGCCGAAGTGAAAGTTCCAAAGATATTTGAAATAAAAGGCAGTATATCCTACAACATTTCGTACTCGAATGAAGTCTCCACCTCCAGTACGATCGGAAACGATATTGAGCTGGAAATCAACCTTTCTCCTGAAGACGCTAACTATATCAACAACCCTCACAGCCTTTATCTGGACCTCTATCTCTTCAGCAACCAGGATGGGATCCCATACTGGTACTGGGACAGTCTTCCCTCGCCTGACCAGCAACCCTGGTACATCGCCTATGTGGTTGCCAGCGCCACGAAGCAGATCCTGCTGAATACGCCAGGCGACCATGATGCATACGACCAGGCCGGCACCCTGTTCAACTGGCGTGCCGAAGACATGGCAGATGCCACCTTTCATCTGGTCATTGCCACCTCCTGGCCGGCTTCCCCGGCCAATGTGGTCTACTCGGAAAGCACCGGTACTGAAACCTCTGCCACTCCCTTCGGATTTCTTCCCGAGCCCGGAAAGACCTATTACTGGGCCGTTCGCGGAACCGATCCTTCAGGTGCAATCGTCTGGTCATCGCCCCGATCCTTCATGATCCCCGGCGAGGAGATCCAGGAGGATCCGGAAAGTTCGGTCAAGGCGGTGTTCTACCCGAATCCCGGGAACGGACAACACCTGAGTTTGTCGGTGCAATCAGCCTGTTCGGGAGAGTTTCTGGTCACCCTGATGACCTCCTCCGGAACAAAGGTCTGGGCCGAAAAGATCCACTATACAGGTCCTGAGGCCATGATCTTCCGGCTACCCGACCTGGATCTCGCCTCAGGGGTCTACCTGGCTGAGATCATCACCGGTCGCGAAAGGGTCACCAAAAAAGTGATCGTCATCCGGTAAAATTTATCCTGCGCTTTTTGCGTTCTGTCATCATGGATACCATCCATGTATCGTCTTCTATTCCCTTCTCCTTCATGGCCAAACCGGCAGGGGCGGGGTGCAACCTGAACTGCACTTACTGCTATTATCTCGAGAAAGAGAGGCTGTATCCGGAGGATCCGCAGCGGGGATTTATGGACGACAAGGTGTTGGAGGCCTTTATCAGCCAGTACATTTATACCGGTACGCAGCCTGTGGTGGAGTTCATCTGGCACGGAGGAGAGCCCTTGCTGCGCAACCGGGCCTTTTTTGACAAGGTAATTGCCCTGCAGCAGAAGCACGGCGGCGGGAGGCAGATCCACAATACGCTGCAAACCAACGGCACGTTGCTAACCGATGAGTGGTGCCGCTTTTTTCACGACCACCTGTTTTTGATCGGGATCTCCATCGACGGACCGGCTCAGTACCACAACCGTTACCGGAAATACCCCTCCGGGAGGCCTTGTTTCGATGAAACCCTCAGGGGGATTGAGCTGCTTCACCGCCACCGGGTGGAGTTCAACACCCTTTCGGTGGTCAACGATCACAATGTACACCATCCGCTTGAGGTATACCGGTTCCTGAAAGGGATCGGAAGCCGTTACCTGCAGTTTACCCCTATTGTGGAACGTCTCTCCCCTGATGCCGGCGCGGCGGAGCTTCAGCTTCTCCCCGGCAACTTCACGGGAGAGGCACCGGTCACCGCTTCGACCGTTGATCCGGTCGCTTACGGCCGGTTTTTGATCGCCATCTTCGACGAATGGGTGCGGCAGGATGTGGGGGAGGTTTTTGTGATCACCTTCGACGGCATGCTGGCCAACACCCTGGGCGTTCCTCCCCCACTCTGCATTTATGCCGAAACCTGCGGAAACGCCGGGGTGGTGGAGTTCAACGGAGATCTTTACTCCTGCGATCACTTCGTGTTCCCGGGTTACAAACTGGGAAACATCCGGGAGAAGAACCTGCGAACCCTTATGGAATCTCCTTTTCAGAAACAGTTCGGACTCGATAAGCGAGACGCTCTTCCCGCCTTTTGCCGGACCTGCGAGTTCCTGGATCTTTGCAACGGTGAATGTCCGAAGAACCGTTTCACTACAACCCCCGACGGAGAACCGGGGCTTAACTGGCTTTGTCCGGGATTCAGGTTATTCTACAGCCACATCAGGCCATACCTCAATTTCATGGCGAACGAGCTCCGGCATAACAGGGCGGCATCGAATGTACGGAAAATCGCCAGGTCTCATTGAAATGTTCCGAACCATTCCCGGGCCCTCATCAATGCCGGCATAAAACCATCACTATGGTTATGGATGTTTCCGAGATTGACACTGTCGACATCCCCGCCAAGCTCAATCCAGCGGGCATAAACCATATCTTCAATAGCACAGGGAATAACCTCGTCGGCCATAGAAAAAACCAATAAGGTAGGAACGGCCGGACACCAGTTATATACTTCATTTTCTTCCATGGCCATGTTAAATGGGTGGCTTCCTGCCTGGACGCCGGCAAGGAAAGCGGGCTGAAAGACCTGGGTTGGAGGCAGGTTGAGGGCAGCAATCACTTCAGCCTCCGGATGACCAAAATCCAGTAATGCCGGCACAACACTATCGTAAGGTTTGACGAAGAATTCATGATAGCCGGGGCTTATCTCGTATATCCAATTGAATGTTGTTACCATCAAAGAAGTTAAAGCGGAAGAAATCTCGCAGGGAGTGTTGATATGGTGCCGGAACAGCATGGAAAGGTTCAGCGGGGCTGCCATGATGGCCGAAGCTGTGATAGAAAACTCCGCACTGTGGCTGGATTGAATAAGCCGTTGCAGGGCAGCGGTTACATGACCTCCCTGTGAGTAACCTGCCAGAAAGAGTTTGTCCCCGAGCAGAATGTTATGGTCTTCACAAAACTGCCTGGCTGCCCTGATCATATCGCGTGCTGCAATGGCCTCGGTAAGCGCGTGAAAATATGGATGAAGGGTGTTACCTGCCTTCCCAAGGCCGATATAATCTGCCATCACAACCACATATCCTTTTGTGGCGAATTCGCTGAGCCATGCCTGTGCTTCAGGACAACTATCCAGATAGGATGGGGCAACTTTCCTGGAAAAAATAGTTCCATGCTGACATGACAATAAAGGGAAAGGACCATGACCGCAGGGCGGTATAAAAAGCACACCGGAAGCATTTACAGCTTGTCCATCTGGTCCGGTAGTTTGATACATGAGCTCAAAGACCCTAACATTTCCCGGATTTTGTGTGTCGTTTTTCTTTTCGCAACTTAGAGAAATCATTGTCAACCAAGAAAACATTATAAAAAACCAACCTGGCGTAATATTTACAATTTGGGCAGCCATTTTGCAAGAATCGCATTCAGTTCTTCAGGTCCGATCGGTTTTGCCAGATAATCGTTGCAACCGCTCAGGACAGCTTCCCGGATAGATTCGGTACTGACATAGGCAGTCAGAACCACAATGGGTATATCAGGCCGAAATTTCCTGATCTCCCTGGCAGCATCATACCCGGTCATCTCCGGCATCATACCATCCATCAGGATCATGCGGATATCGTCGCGCTGCCGGCAAATAGTGACCGCCTCCTTGCCATTGGTGGCCCTCAGGATGTTCAGGCCATGTTTTTCAAAGGTCTTAACCAGATACTGGTGGTTGTAATCGTCATCCTCGGCGATCAGGATAGTTAGTCCCCTGGTGTTTGCAAGATCCATATTGCTGTTGAATAAGTTGATACCTTATCTGTTTCAAAGGTATAATAATTAAGTTTTGAATGGACAGGATCAGTGGAACTCAATAAATTCCTTCAGATCTGAATTAAGGATTGCGGCGAATTCCCCGAATCGTTCTGACGGAACCTCCGCGTAAAGATAGATGGCCATGGGAAATCGGGTATAATCCAACTTAGTGTAATGAAGTACATGGGAGAAGTGACCGATGAATTTGTCATAGTTGAACGAAATACGGCTTTTGTCGAGGTGTTTAGGAATATCGATACCGAACATGCCGTAGCATTTTCCCTCACGGGATGACAGTATCCGTTCCCAGTCGGGTTTCAGCTGCCTGTAATAGTGTTCATACGGATTGATCCCGTAGAACCAGTACTCCACGTCGGCTACGCAAAACCCCATGAAGCGCATCGGATTGATCTCAATGGGGACAAACCATCCGTCAGGACTCAGGCGCATCTCCAGGTGGAACGGGAAGTTCCGCAGATCGCGCAGATCGGCGATCGCGGTCAGGTACTTGCGGATTGGTTCATGCCATTTGTGTATGATCTCCGGGGAGGTAAAATAGAGCCGGTCGCTCATGTCGGACGGCGAAACAAAGAGGTGGTTCAGAATGTTCAGGACCACCGGTTCCCCTTCACCGTTGTAATAGGCGTCGATAGCAATTTCAGGTCCCTCTATATACGTTTCCAGGAGAAAGTCGTTCAAACTCACCACGGCATCCGGGAAAACGGATTTCATAAGAACTACCTCCCGGCGGATGGATTCCAGCGCCGGCCCCCAGTCTTCAACTTCCCTGACGGCATGGATTCCGATGGAGGCAAACCCCCGGCGGGGCTTCACCACAAAGGGAAGCGGCAGTTCTGCCACATCCAGTGCGGCCAGTTCAGCAAGGGAGCAGGTCCTGAACCAGATGTTGGGATTAAGGGAAGAGAAGATCTCGCGCAGGCGGGCCTTGTCTTTGAACCAGCTCACGTGACCGGTCACGGTAAGGTCGCGTCCGTAAAGGTGTAGCCATTCATAGGCGTTTTCGGAGTTGCTGTAAAGGAGAGCGGCTTCCTGCTCCTGCAGAAGATGAAAAAACTCTCCGGGAGGCATAAGCCGCATCTCCTGCGACCGGGAGAGCGACCTGACGAACGGCGTGTCGAGCACGGGCACCTGAAGCCTGACCACGGTTTCCTGCAGAAAATCAGAAACGTAAGGCTGTTCGAGAATAATCATTCTACAAATTCAAGATTGGTTTGGGAATTCCATTACAAAGATAAGCTTTCCTTCTTAGTGATAATGATTCTAAATAATTTTGTCACCGGCATGTCATAAAGCGCAGTTTATGGCAAACTGTACCTATCTTTGCGCACCTAATACAAACTTCCATGTCGCTTTTTTTGATTATTCTTTTCATTGTCATTGGTTTCGCCATTCTGATTGGGGGAGCCGACTGGCTGGTTTCAGGGGCGTCATCCCTGGCACGCAGGTATAATATCTCTGAGCTGGTCATAGGTCTTACCATCGTGGCATTCGGAACTTCCGCCCCGGAGATGGTTGTCAATGTGGTTGCGTCAGCCGAAGCCCGATCCGACATCGTTTTGGGAAACATCATCGGCAGTAATATCTTTAACCTGTTTGTCATACTCGGGATTGCCGGCATCATATTTCCCATCCGGGTGCAATCCAGTACTGCATGGAGAGAAGTTCCGCTATCCATCATTATCACGCTCCTGCTTCTCTTGCTGGCGAATGATTTCTTCCTTGGGAGCAATCCACAGGTCAGCCGCCTGGATGGTTTCATTCTGCTGGCTTTGTTCGGTGGATTCGTCTGGTACGTTTTCACACAGCTTAAGAAAGAACCGGAGCAGCAAAACCTTCCCGAAAACAGACCGGTATGGAAAATCTGGGTTATGATCCTGGCAGGACTTGCCGGTCTGGTTTTCGGAGGTCGGCTTGTGGTGGATCACAGTGTGGAACTTGCCCGGACACTCGGGCTCAGCGAAAAGGTGATCGGACTGACCGTTCTTGCTGCCGGCACCTCTTTACCGGAACTGGTCACCTCGGTTGTTGCTGCCCTGAAAAAAAAGAACGACATCGCGATCGGCAACGTGATCGGATCGAATATATTCAACATGCTGCTTATCCTCGGCGTCAGTGCCCTGATCCGGCCGGTGATCTTTAATTACAAATTCAACACCGAGCTGATCTTCCTGTTTGCCGGTACCTTGCTGCTGTTCATTGCCATGATGACCGGCCAGCGCAAGCAACTTGACCGATGGGAAGCATTGGTTCTGCTGATACTCTTTACCGCCTATACGGTCATTCTGATCAGGGGAGAAATCCTTACCGGATGATCTGAAACAATAATTAGAGGTTAAGCGGAAGTGTAATCAATATCCCTGTCGGCTCAATAGTTTACCTTTGGAAACTGAATCCGGAAATTATTATGGCTCATCCTGAAAACATGTTCAGCAACGATCACCGGACCAAAGACCTTTTTTTCGTTACCGACCTTCACGGACACAAGGAGCGCTATCTGAAACTGGACGAACAGATACGCCGGGAGAGGCCCGCGGCCCTGTTCATCGGGGGAGACATCATGCCCCATTTTTCAAGGATGACTGACAGTGAAGACTTCTTCACCGATTTCATGATCCCTCTTTTCCGGTCTCTCAAAGCGGATCTGGCCTCCCGGTACCCCGAGGTATTCATCATCATGGGGAACGACGACCCGAGGGTTGAAGAGGTGGCACTCCTGGAGGGAGATCAGGAAGGAATATGGCATTACATGCACAACAGGAAAATGGTTTACGGATCGCTGACTGTTTATGGTTATGCCTGCATACCTCCCACCCCTTTCAGGCTAAAGGACTGGGAGCGGTATGATGTTTCAAGATATGTCGACCCGGGTTGTACGCATCCAACTGAAGGTATCCGAACAGTTGATCCCGGGGAAGATATAGAATATGCCACCATGCGTCAGGACCTTCTGGCCCTCACAGGTACCGATGATCTGTCGCGATCGGTCTTTCTGTTTCATACACCACCATACCAGACCAGACTCGACCGGGCTGCCCTCGACGGTATGATGATCGATCATGTGCCGCTCGATCCTCATATTGGAAGTATCGCAGTGAAGGAGCTGATAGAGAGCCGGCAACCCTGGATTACCCTGCATGGGCACGTACACGAGTCGACACGGCTTACCGGTGCATGGCATGAAATGATCGGCGCAACTTTTGCCTTCAACGGCGCCACCGACTCCCGTGGTTTGTCGCTCATTGTCATCCCAATGGAAGATCCTTCTGAAGCTCACAGGTATATCCTTTTCTGATTTTATAAACATTAAAACACCCTGCATCATGTTGCGGTTTCTCGCCATCGAAAAAACATTGAAAACCATCCCGGATATGTTGAAAGAAGAGATCCTGCAGTCAGAAGCTGCTGAACTGCTGGAAAAATTTCCCCTGGTTGTAGCGGGATATATCCGCTTTGAACTTACCGGACTTTTGCCTTAAACGGGCTTCGAAAGAATCAAAAACCATATTTAATCTTGGTTCTTCCCTGTTACCTGTATTATCTTTGTAAAAAAAGTGGTTATGTCAAAGATCTTTTTGATCTGGATTCTGTTCCTGCTGACCTGGAACAATTCCGCAGCACAGGAGGTCGCGCCCCCGGTGGTCAGGGTGAATCCCGACAGTGCCGACAGCCTCTCCTACCAGCTTATCATTACCAACATCTACTTTGATCAGTGGTATTTACTGAACTTCGACCCTGTAAAAGACCGGACCGATGCATATTATCGTTCCAAAAACATCCCTGCCGCGCAGTACTGGAATGATTATTTCCGCACCGGCCGGTACAGGGAGGTGATCGACACCTGGCTGAATTATGAACCCAACGTTGATTACGGGATTGAACTGAACCGGAAACTTTACTGGTTTTTCAGGTTTGTATCCACCGAATACAAGATCAACCTGTCGATCTAAACAATATCCTGATAATTTTTTAGTCCATGAAATCCCGTATAATCCCAGCAATCTTCCAGGGGGAGAAGATTTTTTCGGCCCGCTGGTTCAGGTCGTACGCCCTCATTGCCATCGGAACATTCCTGGTTTCGGTTGGTTACGTCATGTTTATCAGTCCCGACAAGATCGTTCCCGGGGGTATTTACGGGATCTCGATCATGCTGCATTACATGCTGGGAACCCCTATTGGTTTGACCGCCCTTGCTTTCAACATACCCCTCACCCTGATAGGGACCAGATTGCTGGGACCCCGCTTCGGCGCAAAAACCGTGGTGGCATTTATCCTGACATCGGTTTATGTGGATGGCTTGTACTATTTCTACGGATCTGAACCACTTGTTGAAGGCGAAACACTGGTATCCTGTATTTTCGGAGGATTGTTTATCGGTTCCGGCGTAGCGCTTACCTTCAAGGCCAAGGCTACCAGTGGCGGAAGCGATGTGATTGCCATGATCCTGCAGAAATATACCCGGCTTCCCTCCGGTCAGCTGATGATGCTGGTCGATGGTATCATCGTCATGGTCAGCCTGGTCGTTTTCGGCGACTGGAGGATCCCGTTGTTCAGTTTTATAACCATCTTCGTGATCGGAAGAGTGTTGGATGTGACGCTGCACGGATTTTCATATGATAAAACCCTCTTCATCATTTCCGACAAACATGAGGAGATCCGCCACAGCATAATCCACGACCTGAAGCGAGGCGGTACCTTCATGCAAGGCAGGGGAATGTACAACCATGCCGAGAAACAGATCATCTTTACCGTCCTGAGCCCCAGGGAGCTATACCTTCTGGAGGAGTATGTGAACCGGATTGATCCGAATGCCTTTATTGCAGTGCTCGATGCGTATGAGATACTAGGCAAAGGGTTCAAATCGCTCAGCGAGAAACTGGATGATACATAGTCGGCACAGCAAACGCGCAATGCAAACGATGCATGCAGGTCATTATGCAGGGCCTTTGATCACGGCAAGGGGTTGTAAAGCGATCAGTACCGTCACCAGATCCGATTGAAGGGCCATCACCTGATCAATATCCTTATATGCTGAGGCAGCTTCCTCCAGATCGCTCCGTGAACGAATGGAATGTATGATCCCCATCGTGTCGAGCCGTCTCCTTTCGGCCTCCAGATCGAGTGACCGGATCGCCTCGTTGCGGCTCATGATTCGGCCTGCGCCATGCGAACAGCTGTGAAAACTCTCCGGGTTGCCAAGTCCTTCGACGATGTATGAGCTGGACCCCTGGCTCCCCGGAATAATACCCTTTTCGCCTGCCCTGGCGGAAGTAGCCCCTTTACGATGCACTACCACCTCCTTCCCGAAATGCACTTCGACCGCAGCATAGTTATGGGCAATGTTCAATAGCTCTCGGTTGCTGAAACCGGGGAAATGGCTTCCAAAAACCTCAAGGATCCTGGTCAGCATCAGGTTCCTGTTCGCCAGCGCGAATTCAACACAGTAACTCATCTCCCTGAAATAAATCTGTGCCTCCGGCGCATCCATCGGGAGGTAAGCCAGGTCGGCTTTGGGGTTCACCGGTGATTTCCACTGTTCGTTCAGTTTCTTCGCCAACCTGTTATGATATTCTGCTACTTTCAGTCCAATGTTGCGGCTCCCCGAATGGACCATAATCCAGACCCCGTCCCTGTTGTCTTTCTGAATCTCGATAAAATGATTACCACCCCCCAGGGTGCCCACCTGCCGCAGGGCCGAAGCATATTCCTGGCGCAAGACCGGCATCTCGTCAATGGGATAGCCTGCCGGCATCAGCGATTCATCCTGGGATTTTTTGTGATGGTTGAATCCCAGCGGAATCCGCTTGCGGATGTCATCCAGAATATCCTGCAAACTTTTCCTGGAGATCTCACCTGCTGTCAGATTGGTATTCACGGCAATCATTCCGCAACCGATATCCACCCCCACTGCATTAGGGATGATGGTACGGTCGGCAGCCAGCACCCCTCCTATAGGCATCCCGTATCCCTGGTGTGCATCGGGCATCAGGCATACATGGCTGAAAACAAACGGAAGGTTGGCCAGGTTGCGTGCCTGCGCAAGCGTACCCTCGTCGGCATCACGCAGCCAGAGTTTGATAGGAAATCGTTCGGTGGTCAGTTGCTGCTCCATGGATATTGTCCTGTCACCGGCGTTTCGCAGATAACAATCCCATTTGCCTGAGTGCACCGGTTTTCAGCCGTACATATTTTAATGTTCATTCAATACAAAAGTAACAAAATGCTAAACATTTAAAGGCTTAAAACAGTCCGGTGAAAAAGTAAATCCCTGCCACTATGGAGTAAACAAGTTTCATGAAAGTTCCGGCCAGAAATCCAATAAATGACCCGAAAGCAGCTTTCAGAGCATGGTCGGAACTTTTTCCCGAAGATGTCTCCCCAATGTAAGCACCGATAAATGGTCCGAGGATTATCCCCAGTAAACCGAAAGGTCCGAGCACAATACCCAGGGCAGGTAAAACAAAAATTCCGATGATCAGTCCGATCGTGCTGCCCCTGACTCCCTGTTTTGATCCTCCGAATTTTTTTGTACCATAAACCGGTATTACGTAATCAAGAAATGTCACTAATCCCATGATCAATCCCATGATCACAAGAAACCGGGTCGTAAATGGCGGTTGCCCGGTAAACTGCAGTAATACCAGTGAAATGAAGCTGAGGGGAGGGCCCGGGAGAACAGGAAGCACAGCGCCTGCCAGACCTGCCAGTAAACATATGACACCAACTGTTATGAAAATCCAATCCATCGCAATACTAACGTTCTTCAAATGTACTAAGATTTGTACTGCATCTTGATGAAAATGTGAGGCGATTTCTTTCAGATGCAGTTATACCGGGGGTTTTTGAGTGCGCAGTTTCGCGTATCCATGATTTCCTTATCTTTGTCATATCAATAAATACGCTATGTTTAAAACAAACGAATATTTCGACGGAAAGGTAAAATCCATCGCTTTCAGCACACCGGAAGGTCCCGCCACCCTTGGCGTAATGGCGCCCGGAGAATATGAATTCGGAACCTCCACGGTCGAATACATGACGGTTGTTTCAGGCACCATGACCGTGATGCTGCCGGGCGAGAAAACCTGGAGGGAGTATCAGCCCTATGAAACCTTTATCGTGGCTAAAGATCAAAAATTCAGGCTCAGGATTGCTGCCGATGCAGCCTATCTTTGCAGTTACAGGTAACAGAATCTCATCCTGAATAAAAATCTGGCCTCCCAAAAAAAATTTCATAATTGTCGGGGGTAAAAAAATTTATCCTACTTTTGCCCGATTGGTTAAACTATTTGGTTTATCCAGTTAATTATATCATTAAGTTAAACCTTTCAGACAAACAAGGTATGGAACAGGATAAACAAACGGAAGAGAAGATCTTTGAAGCGGCCACGGAGATCTTCATCGAAAAGGGTCTCGATGGTTCCAGGATGCAGGATATTGCCGACCGAGCCGGGATGAACAAGTCGTTGCTGCACTATTATTACCGGTCGAAAGACAGGCTGTTCAATTCGGTGTTCGAGATGATCGCGATGAAAATGATGAAGAAATTCGCTCCCATTGTTGAAGGGAACCTGACATTTGAGGAGAAGATCAGATTCTTTTTCAGGGAGCATATCTCCTTCCTTCAAAAAAACCCGCGCCTTCCCGCTTTCCTGCTGAACGAGATCAACCGGCATCCCGAGCGGATCAGAAAGTTCCTTGCCAATGTTAATATTGAAACCCTCTGGGATATACTTTATAAACAACACAAGGAAGAACTGGATCAATATCATATCACAAAGGAGAAAATCCCGCAGATCATGACCACTCTGGCCTCGCTCAGTGTCTTCCCATTTGCCGCTAAGAAGCTCCTGGAAGAGTTGTTCGGCAAGGTCGGGCTGAAATTCGATGACTACATAGAAGAGAGAAAGACCTTCGCCGCCGATTTTGTGATCAGCGCCCTGAAAAACATGAACCGCACCACTGTTACAGATGAACCTAATACCCAGAAAAATGATAAGCATAAGAAAAAGTGAACTGAAATGGGCCAAACTCCGTCTGAGCCTTGCATTGCTCGGGGTTTCCCTTATCCATGTTCCGGGTGCTCCTGCACAGCCGGCTGCCACGGTCAGTATCGACAGCTGCTATGCCCGGGCGGAAAGGAATTACCCGATGATCAGGCAATACGACCTGATTGAAAAGTCGAAAGAGTACACGATCTCAAACGCCAACAAAGCCTGGTTTCCGCAGCTCAGCATTACCGGCATCGGCGCATACATCATCAGCGGCCTGCCCAGCATCACCATGCCCAACAGCCCTCCTGCCGAGAAGAAGGACTGGCAGTTCATCGGGATCGGGCAGTTCAATCAGACCATCTGGGATGGCGGAGCAACCCACGTCCAGAAGGAGGTTGCAAAGGCAACCGCCGCCGCCGACAAGGCTTCGGTGGATGTGGCCTTGTACGAGATCCGGGAACGAATCAACCAGTTGTATTTCGGCATCCTGGTGATCGATGCCCAAATGGAACAGCTCGACATCCTGATCGAAAACCTCAACCGAAGCCTCAACAGTGCAAAACTGACCTCTGAAAACGGACTCGCCTACCAGTCGGACGTCGACGAGGTGAAGGCAGAACTGCTGAACGTCCGTCAGCGGAAAATAGAATTCGTATATGCCCGCAAAGGTTTTACCGATATGCTGTCCTTCATGACCGGGACCCCATTGAACGAAACAAGCCGGCTGGAAAAACCTGTGGTGACCGAAAACTATACCTCGCTGACAAACCGGAGGCCGGAACTGGCCATGTATGCCAGCCAGCTTAATCTCATCGAAGCCTCCACATCGTTCAATATGGTATCCGTTATGCCCAAATTCGGCTTAATGGCTGCAGGAATCCTGATCGAGCCGGGGATAGCCTTCGGGACCGAAACCATGAATTCGCTCGCCGTTGCCGGACTCAGCCTGTCGTGGAATACCTCCGGAATCTATAAACTTGCCAAAACCAATAAACTCGATAAGATCAAACAAGACAGAATCAGCAACCAGCAGGAGACCTTTCTCTTCAACAATGCACTTCAGCTGAAACAGGGGTCGAATGACATTGAAAAACAGCAGGAGATCATCAAAAAC
>CAYWHQ010000016.1:0-15659 GCA_964457665.1 uncultured Prolixibacteraceae bacterium
TACTGCTGCTCCGAAGATATTGAAGATTTTGGAGGAGCCTCCCGAGAAGACGCTTTTCCTTCTGATATCTGATGATCCCGACGCGATCATATCCACCATTCGTTCCAGATTATTGATGGTGAGGATACCAGCCTCCGGAAGGAGGGTATCATCCGATGAGGAGGAATCACCCAACTATCCCATGTTCCGGTCATGGATGCTTTCGTGCTATACCTCTGATGTAAAAGAGATGGTGGCTTTCACTGCAGAGATATCGAAGGCCGGGCGGGAGCGGCAGAAAAGTCTGTTGCTATACGGACTTGAAGTTCTTGAAAGGATGAATACCGTTTACTTCCGGCCTGAACATCCCCTGCTTTTACCCCCTAAGGAGGATGAGTTCCTCAGAAAGTTCTCTAATAAACTGAATCCCGGGCATGTATTTTCTCTGGCAACCCATTTTAATACAGCCATCCATCACATAGAACGTAATGCACACTCTCCTACCTTATTCCTTGACCTTTCGCTTCAGATTGCGCGGTTGATTAATCCGAAATTCATACCTTTGCAATCCACTCAGCGCTGATGGAGAATGAAGAGGTAAATATTCCGGCGGAGGAGCCTGAAGTCAGTGAACCCAGGATTCCTTACAAGGCAAACCCATTCCTGACCAGGGGCTGTTGTGGTACGCCACGGCCCTACCAGAAGAACAATGAGGTGTATCAGCACCGGTGCAGTAAATTTGACGTTTTCGACTGGTTCAGTTCCATACCGCTGCCCGAAGGGCACAAGATCTTTGACATAGTGGAAGTCAGGTTCAAGAACAGCCGGAAAGATTTTTACCGTACCCTTCCGGAGATGGAGCTGCAAAAGGGCGATATTGTGGCGGTGGAGTCCTCACCCGGTCATGATATAGGGATCGTCACCATGACAGGCGAGCTGGTGCGTTACCAGATGCGCAAAAGGAATGTCAATCCCTCCTCCGAGGAGATCAGGAAGGTATACCGCCGGGCCAGGCTCACCGATATTGAGAAATGGGTAGCGTCAGTGGAAAGTGAGAACCACACGATGCACAAGTCAAGGGAAATTGCCGAGAGACTGGGTCTTCAGATGAAGATCAACGATGTGGAATACCAGGGCGATCATACCAAGGCAATCTTTTACTACACGGCAGAAGACAGGGTGGATTTCAGGGAACTGATCAAGGTACTGGCCGAGGAGTTCAAGGTCAGGATCGAGATGCGCCAGATCGGTGCCCGCCAGGAAGCCAGCCGTCTCGGAGGTATTGGTACCTGCGGCAGGGAACTCTGCTGTTCGACCTGGCTCAGCACTTTTCATTCGGTGACCACCAACGCGGCCAGGATCCAGCAGTTATCCCTGAATCCCCAGAAACTGGCCGGCCAGTGCAGCAAACTGAAATGTTGCCTGAACTATGAGTTTGACGCCTATGCAGAGGCGCTCCGCGATTTTCCTTCCGCTGATACCACCCTTAGAACCAAAAAGGGGGAGGCCGTCCATCAGAAGACCGATGTTTTCCGGAAAATAATCTGGTACTCCTATGTAAATGATCCCTCCAACCTGATGGCCCTGTCGCTTGAAAATGTGATTGCCATCATGAACGACAACAAAAAGGGAATACTGCCGGAACAACTTGAAGATTTCGCCTTTGAACCGGAGAAAGAAAAGAAATCCAGCGATGTGATCGGGGAAGAGGATCTCACCCGTTTTGACAATCTCTGAAAACCATTGAACCGGATCATGAAGCAGTTCATCAGAAAGAGTCCGCTTCTTCTCATCTGGGGGGCCATCCTGTTTCACTCCTGTACCGGGAACAGGGTATTGGACGAAAACCATATAATCCCGCAAGGGATCTGGCAACAGGAAAACCGGCTTGTTTTTACGGCCGGGATCAATGATACGGTTCAGCCCTGCAATATTTACCTTCATATACGGAATGACCTCTCCTATCCCTTCTCAAACCTCTTCCTCTTTCTGAGAACCAGGTTCCCCGACGGCTCTGTATCACGCGACACCATCGAATGTCAGCTCGCCGGTCCCGATGGAAGGTGGTTGGGATCGGGCGTGGGAAATATCCGGAGCAACCGGTTCCTGTTTCAGCAAAACTTCCGCTTTCCCCGGAGAGGAAACTACGTGTTTGAGCTGGAACAAGCAATGCGGATGAAGGAGCTGAAGGGGATCAGAAATGCAGGGATCATGATTGAAAAAGTGAATCCTTAACCCGTGTTGCCGTGGGAGACATATCATACCTGAAAATCCCTGCCCCAAAAAAACGAAAGGCCCGTAACAGATCCAGGCTTTTTACCAGGGTATTCTGGGTCTCCTATGGTGTACTCGTCATTCTTACATTCCTTTTCTTCACCTTTATCGCACTCGGATATTTTGGCAAAATGCCTACCTTCGAGGAGTTGGAAAATCCGAGAAGTAACCTGGCCACGGAGATCTATTCCGAGGACGGGAAGCTGCTGGGGAAATACTATATCGAGAACCGCTCCAACACTCATTACCAGGATCTCTCCCTGAACGTGATCAACGCCCTCATAGCCACGGAGGACGCCCGCTTTGAATCGCATTCAGGAATCGATGTGAGGGCGATGTTCCGGGTTGCCTGGGGCATGTTTACCGGCACCTCCAAAGGCGGGGGAAGCACCATCACCCAGCAGCTGGCCAAAAACTTATTCCCGCGCAAGCCGAACCGTTCATTTCTGGAGACGGTCATGATCAAGTTCAAGGAATGGATCACGGCTATAAAGCTCGAACGTAATTACTCCAAGGAGGAGATCCTTGCCATGTATCTGAATACGGTCGATTTCGGCAGTCAGTCGTATGGCATCAAGTCGGCAGCCAAGACCTTTTTCAACAAGACGCCGGCGGAACTTGATCCCGACGAAGCGGCCATCCTCATCGGCGCCCTCAAGGCTCCCACCTGGTTCAGCCCCGTGCGCAACCCATCCAATGCCTTTGAACGGCGGAATATCGTCCTCTTTCAGATGCAGAAATATGGTTATATCAGCAGGGCCGATTACGACTCCCTTAAAACCCGGCCCATTGATATGACCCACTACCGGATCCAGGACCATACCACCGGGCTGGCCACCTACTTCAGAGAATACCTGCGGATGGTGCTTACCGACTGGTGTAACCAGCACACCAACGAAAACGGGGAGCCCTACAACCTATACCGCGACGGACTGCGGGTTTACACCACCATCAATTACCGGATGCAGGAATACGCTGAGCGTGCAGTTCTCGAATACCTCGGCAGGGAGCTTCAACCGAGTTTCTTTGCACACTGGAAAGGTTATCCCAATGCCCCGTTCGTATTCGAACCCCAGGTAGAGAAAAAGGAGATCCAGAATCTCATGCTGCAGGCCATGCGCCGGTCTGACCGGTACAAAAATTTAAAAACACAGGGCTTCGCCGACCCCGAGATCCTCCGGGATTTCAGAACCCCTGCAAAGATGAAGGTCTTCAGTTACCGTGGAGAGATCGATACGGTGATGACCCCGATGGATTCGATCCGGTATTATAAATTCTTCCTGCAGGCCGGACTGATGTCGATGGATCCCCGCAGCGGACATGTCAAAGCTTACGTGGGGGGGATCGACTACAAGTATTTTCAGTTCGATCATGTGAAACTGAGCAAGCGCCAGGTTGGTTCCACCTTCAAACCCTTTCTTTATACCCTTGCGATGCAGGAGGGCGAATCCCCCTGCAGCCGTTATCCGAATGTACGCCCTGTCATCCAGCTCGACAACGGAACCATCTGGTCGCCCGACAATGCCAGCGATGAACGGCTTGGAGAGATGGTCACCCTGAAATGGGCGCTGGCCAACTCGAACAACTGGGTGTCGGGACAGCTCATCAAGAAATACTCCCCGCAGGCCGTTATCCGGATCGCCCGCAAAATGGGGGTGACCAGCGATATTCCAGCCGTCTACTCCATTGCACTTGGTTCATGCGACCTATCCCTCTATGAGATGACAGGCGCCATGAGCACCTATGCCAACAAGGGAGTATATGTCGAGCCGATCTTTATAACCCGGATTGAGGATAAGAACGGCAATATACTCGATCAGTTCCGCCCAAGGCAACAGGAAGCCTTCAGCGAGCAGACCGCCTGGCTAATGGTTCAGCTCATGAAAGGGGTGGTCGAATCGGGTACAAGCATCCGGCTACGGTATAAATATGGCTTCGAGAATCCCATCGCGGGGAAAACAGGAACAACACAAAACCAGAGCGACGGGTGGTTCATGGGGATCACTCCCGAACTGGTGACCGGGGTATGGGTAGGTTGCGAGGACCGGGCTGCCCATTTCCGTACCATCTCCCTCGGACAGGGAGCCAACATGGCCCTGCCCATCTGGGCAATCTATATGCAAAAGATTTATGCCGATCCTTCCCTGGTAGTTACCGTGAATGATTTTCCGGAACCCGCGGTAAAACCGGAGGTGAATCTCGACTGTGGCGACGAGGCCACTCCATCTCCGGCCCGGAAAAAACAGGTGGTGGTGGATGAGGATGAGTTTTAGCGAAGGACTTTCATTGCTTCCATACAGCAATTGGCTGACCGAAGTTGATGAACCCCAGGGCAAGCCCCGGACCACATACTTTTAACTTCTAACTTCGATCTTTTCTTCATAGTCGATCTTTCTCTCCTTCAGTCCCTTCAGCATATATTCCACACATTCGGGCTGTTGACCGATGAACTCGGGGACCGACATGCCTTTGCGTGTGTAAAGACCGCCGGCGATCATGCGCAGGGCGACGGTAGCGGTATAGCCGGTGGTGCGGGCCATGGAGTGAACGCCGGTGGCGGGGTCGTAACGGTCGAAGAGGTCCCAGGTATAGCTCACTTTTATGCCATCCTTCTCCCCCTCCACCACCACTTTCATCACCGTGAGGTCCTCTTCGCCTTCTTCCAGTTTCCACTGCGGGAAGAGGAGTTTCGCGGTGAGATCGATGGGGCGGATCATCTGTCCGGCGACGTGTATCGGGTCGTGTGACAGAAAGCCGGTCTCTCTCAGCAGCCTCATCTTTTCTATATGGCCGGGATAACGAAGGGTCTTCTCCTTCATGTTCGGAGCGTCGATGGTGCGGATCAGCGACCGAAGCCCGTCGGTGTTGAATGCTTCGAGGGTTCCGATGCCCGGAAAGTCCATCAGTTCGGGATCCGACAGGGCCGGTCGGACCACATTCCTGCCTTCCTCCACGAACCTGGCGGGACGGGTGTACTCTTCGATGACATCGATGGGCGAGAAGACGGCTTTGTATTCCCATGGCTGAGTCCGGATCACCGGGAGCCCCCCGACATAGTAGACCACCCGGTCGGTATGGTCGAGCTGATGGTGAGCATACCCGATCAGGATGTTGCACATGCCGGGGGCAACCCCGCAATCCATGATGGCTGTTACATTTCGCTCCTTTGCCAGCCGGTCAAGTTCCATCGGATCTTCGATGAAGAAAGCGATGTCGACCACGTCCTTTCCGGCCCGGATCACCGCCTCCAGCGTACGGAATCCCAAGAAGCCCGGTACGGCATTGATGACCATGTCGAAGGGGTGACACAGTGCCGTCACCCTTTCCGGGTCGCTCAGATCGGCTTCCATCGGAGTGATCCGATGGGATGCCGCCAGTTTGCGAAGCCGTTCGGCATTGATATCGGCCAGGGTAACATCAAAAAGGGATTCAGCAGCGAGGTCGGCTGCCATGGGTCCGCCTACGAGGCCGGCGCCAAGGATCAGGACTTTCATAGATCAATTATTGAAGGTTACTGTATTACTTATTCGATGGTCACTTCGTAGATCTCACCCTCCAGATCCCTGGCAGGGAAGGGGACATTCTCCTGCAGATAGGCGGATCCGATCCACCACCGGGTATTGTGAAACTCCTGGGTGACGATCAGTTTCATCTGGTTGTTCGGGATCGAGGTCACGGTATGATCCATATATCCCACAACCCGGAGTTTCTCCCTCGAAGGTCCGATACGCCAGATGATGCAATGAGGCTGCCAGTCGATCTGGAAATAATAATACTCCGATCCGAAGAGCTCATCATCGGGGGCGGGAACTTTCTGGGTCAGAGCCCTGTAGTTCCGGTCCCACCGGTGCGCCCAGAAGGTCTGCCCCTCATATTTCACCGGGTAGCAACCGTCCTGGAACTTTTCCGGTTGCCAGCAAGCCATATCCCAGTTGGTACAGGCTACAACTACATTCGGATTGTCGGCTACCACCTCTTCGGGCAAAGGCACGTCCCACCGGGTAATATCATACTGATCATCGATGCCGTAATGGTATACCGGAGGTAAAACCCACAAGGGACAATAAGGAACAGTCTTCAGAATCTCGAAGTCAATCTCCGAATAGCCCGTCTGCGGAATCCGTTTATCCTGCTGGCCGCCATAGTAGCTCGACATATATCCGCCCCTGGTGCAGGTCCGGCGGTAATTCCACGGGCCCTCATCCATGGTGATCAGCCAGATCGCATTGGTGATGCCGTTCCACATATAGTTCCTGTTCAGCATCTCGGTGAGTTTGGCTTTCACGGTCCATTTGCCGTATGTCATGCCATGCCGGGTGATAACCCCGACATTCTGTTTCTGCCATTTCCCGAACTCAGATTTCGGATTCCGGATCACTATTTTGTTGTTAACCGGATCCGAAAGCACGGTTTCACAAGGCCGCGTCGCAGTGGCCGCAGTGGTTGATATCAGCTCCTCCTTACGGTAGAATCGCCGGTTCCAGTTATAGTCGCGTATGGTGTAGTCCTCGTTCAACACGTCGGCGATCACCGGAATCTGATCCATCCTTGTAGTTGGATCGATATAATGGATGAACTGCTCGAACGGGGCCGACCGGTAGAAGGCCGAATCCTGGCTGCAAAGGTTGGTGGCGTAACGGCGAGCTGTTTCTGCATTGAAATTGTATGGATTGATATAGATACCACCCCCCAGATCAGGCCTGGCCACCACCCTGAGGGTATCGCCGGAAACAAGGGTGAGCAGATGTGGAATGCCTCTGCCCGGGCCATAAAGAAAATAGAACCAGGGATTCACAAAAGTATTCTCATGGTTCCTGCCAATATCGCCAATATACACGGGAACGGCTTCGTCCCGGATGTTCTCCTCCGTGGTGACTACCAGCATAAAACCATAGCTTCCGGCCCGCAGATTTCTTTTCCACCGGGTGTTTTTGCCGCCTGTGAAATATTTCTCCTCATTCCGGGGATTTCCGACAATCCGGAAACTGTCACTCACAAGGTGATACTCCCCGTCGTTCGGGATGACGGGGGTCGGGGCAAAGGTCCTCTCTGTCTGTTCCCAGCTTCCATAAAAGTTTTCCCAGGCGCCGGGATGCTGGCGTGAAGAGTCGGCCGGATCGGCTTCCGGGAATTTATAGGATTGATTCTGATAATATATTTTGTACCGGTAGGCCTCCGGCTGTTTACCCGTATTCCGCATTCGGAATTCAAACCGGAACCATCCTCCCTGTGCCTGCGATGGAATAACAAAACCATGCTCGATTGCGCCGGTATAGTCCAGATAGAGTGTCTCTTTCGGGTTCCAACCTTTCATGGGTGTAAAGTCCCTGACTGAGAATTCAGTATCAGTAGCTGCCGGCGATTCTCTCCCGGATTGACATCCTGTATTGCCTGCGATGATCAGCAGGAAAAAAACCGTTATCAGTGCAGGAAAGATGTTTCTCATGGTTTCTGCAGGATATAGAGTGAGGTTCTGTCGGGAAGTGTGTAAAGGTTCTCCGTCTCCCTGCACTTCCGGCCATATTCATCCCATTCCCGGCAGTTGGTGGAGTGGATCAGCAGTATCTCCTGGTCAGGCGACAGAAAACAGCCGGCTACCGGTATAAATACTTCATAGTACTTTGGATTGAAATCCTTTTCATATCCTTCGAAATCAAGCGAATAAAGTATCTCAAGTTGCTCAGCGCTGAACGACAGCAACTTCAGGTCAAAACGCCAGTCGCGGTTCAGGCGTATCACACGCCCAGATTCACCTTTCAAAAAACTTCCGGTAAAAAAGAGATCGGTAATTTTCAGCGTATCAAGACCTGTGGCTGCTCCCATACTGCTGTTCGACGCGGCAAGACATGACCTGAAATCACGGTTTGCGGCATCCCAGCGAAGAAGGGTATATCCTCCGGAAGGGGGAGGCATGATGGCCAGTACCTGGTCGTAACGGATACCTGCCAGGAATTTTCCGGAATGGAGCACCGGAAGGATGGAGGGATCATCACTCCAGGGAGCCTTTTTCGTCTGCTTTCCGGCCATGGTTTCCCATTCCCCGGCAGCGCTGAATGTACACAACCTCCATCCCCCGCGATAAGGGATCAGTAGTTCACTTATGGCATCGCCGTTGAAATCGCCCGCAATCATTTCTGTTCCGGCATCCGGGATGCCTGTCAGATCAGCAATCATTCCCTCCCATAGGATCGTTGCAGTGACCGGAGAGGCCGCCTCACAAAATGCAGAGGGCCCGCTGAACCGGATCAGGCTTGCCTGCTCTTTTCCCAGAAGCAGTAACTCCTCCTCCGCCGCTCCGGTAAACCTTCCATGAAGCAGTTTCCGGGGAGCAATTCCCCGGGGATCACTCCACGGAATATCAACAGAGAATCTCATCATCTCACGTTTGTCGGAACACCAGGCCATCATGAAGGTTGTCCCCTTCTCCGTATCAATGGCGAACAGAATGTCGAGACGATAAGGATTCGACAGGAAATATCCGCCGGTCAGCAGATCTCCAGGACCTATATCCGCAACGGGGCCAAATGTGGCTTTGCCCTTTTCACCTGCCATGTTGAAGGTTGCTTGCCGTTTAATGAAATACAATGGCTTGAAAGGTGGATAATTAAACCGGGAAACGTATCCCTCGGGCAGGGTCAGGTTCACCCTGGCCGAATCACCACGACGGGGCGGGGAGGAACCAAACACAATCATATAATCATCGACCAGAAAGTCGTTGTCGCTGTTATTCCAAAAATAGATCTGAATCCGGTAGTCCGGTTTAAATGTGTATTCCCTGAGGTCGATTTCGCCACTGATCTTGAACCACCGGCCCCTGGGTATCTCCGGACCGGCCACATGCCTGCTTTTCCAGCAGATATTGACACCCGACTCGTTGAAAGCGGCAAAGACAAGGTTGGCATTGACATCATTGTCGCCAGGAAAAAGATAAAGCCAGGCGCTGAGGCCCACCTTGTCGAGGTACCTGGTACCGATCTCCCCCGCGGTACGCTCCACCTGGTATGCAAAGGAGTTTTTTCCGAAAGCTTTGGAGGCATGCTCACCCGAATGGGCCTCTCCTTTCACAATGCCTTTAGGCAGTTCCGCCCCCGGAGCCACCTCAAAATCAAAGAAAAGTGAATTGGGAGGGAGTGTACCGGCCGCAATGGTATCTGAAAAAGCATGTTCATCTCCGGTTCCGAAATGGAGAAACTTTCTGAGGGGGAGGTAACGATATACCAGTATTCCGGCTAAAATAACCATGATCACTGTCATACCGGAAAAGTAAATCAGTCTCTTTTGGCGCATGGAGGGCATAGCCTTTTTCTTCAATCTATCCGGGGTAAAATTACTGATTTTGCACCACCCAGGCGGCATCCTTACGGATAATTTCAGGCAACGGCCGCTGCAGGCGGGCTGCTTTGGCTACCATGGATCTGAACCAGGGCCGGTTGTTCCGTATCTCGTTCTCCACCTGATAGGCCTCATCCTCCGTGAATTCCGGGTGAAAAGCCAGCCAGGCTTCGTCAGCAAAATTCCAGAAACCGTTGTGCAGGTTCACCTCCGAGATCATCAGCAGGATCATGTCAAAGGAAAGATACCTGTTTTTCAGGTCACGTTTATCGGCAAACACCGGGGGCGTTTCATTGTGATAGGGATAGAGCTTGTTGTTATAATACCAGTATTCCTGCTTTCCGAATAGGTTATTTCCGTAATCGTCGGCAAGATTCACGTAATAGCTGTCGGCGATGACCAGCACTGCAAGTGTTTTTTTTACTACCGACGAGTCGAATCTGACCGAAGGATACCCATAAATTCTGGAAGGAAGTTTACACATCAGGTTGAGCATACATTCTATGTCATGGTCGGTTCCCCGCGGAACATCGGATGAATCCAACCTTTCAGCAATCATTTCAGGCAGCCGGGCGCCCGCCCTTCTGATGATGCACCGGGCGAGGGTGTCCATGGCACGGTATGCCCCGAAAAGGCTCCAGTGCATACCATAATCGGGAAACAGGGGAAAGGAAGCAGTATCCTTCATCAGGAGAAAATACCGTTGGAGATCCAGCAGCGGAAGCCCTATGAGGCGGGTTCTTTCGATCAGATAATCATAGTTCGACATCCTTCGCTGCCCGGGATGAAACCTGTCGGGGATGTATTCCGGAAAGAATCCTGCCTTCCCTGGTTCAACCACTACAATCAAGGCAGTGCCGTGGGCCGACAGACTGTCGGAAACTTCCCGGAGTCTGTCTAATTTAAGATTCCAGGCATCTTCCCCGATAAAATATCTCCCGGTGTATTCATGGCAATAATCCTCTTCGAACATAACATCGTTCTTCCCTATAATAAATCCGGGAGCATTGGACTGACGGAAAAGGGAGTAGTCAAACTGGTTCAGTCCGACGATCATTTCATTACGGAATCCTGTATGGTCGTTCACGCAGGCAGTATACTCCCGCTGGAAACCGGTATTGAACCAACGTTGCCAGGTAAAAAAGCGGATATCGGGCCGGCTGTGGATCGCTTCATATCCGAAAAGCCTGTGTTCGGGGAAGAGGCGCGACAGACTCTGAAAACCCGGGAGCGCCAGCAGGGCCAGGGCACACAGAAACAGATATTTCTTTACTATTGACACCTGCTGCAAAGCTAATGGATTTTTCCAGGACTGTTTTTCATATCTTTGCGCATCATCAGGCAGACCATGCAATTACTCAACCACAGGCTATTTCTTTTCATTTTCTTTTCAGCCCTTACCGTCTTTCTGCTGGTCATGGCCTTGCTCACCGAAGGGCCTTACATCGGCACCGATAGTATAAACCACTATTTCATTGCCCGTAACGCCTTCCGTGAACCTGCCAATTTTCTGGATTCCTGGGGCAGGCCGTTCTATACCACCCTGAGCGCACCTTTCACCCTGCTGGGATTTACCGGCAGTATGCTGTTCAATATCCTGGCAGCGGTCATGACAGCCTGGCTGGCTTTCAGGATCGCCAGGGATATGAAGCCCGATGCGCCGCTGATGGTCGTGGTCATGATCATTTTCACACCCATCTATACGGTCATGCTCTTCACCGCCATGACCGAAACGCTCTTCGGTTTCATGCTTGTTTGCGGAGCATTTCTGTTCCTCAGGAAAAAATTTGTCCTGGCTGCATTGACCTATTCGTTCCTCCCGCTGGTTAGAAATGAAGGTTTCATTCTCCTTCCGATCATATTCCTTGCCCTGATCTATATGAAACAATACCGGGCGATACCCTTCCTGGCAGCGGGTGTTCTGATTTATTCCCTTGCCGGTATCCCCGTGTTTCATGATCCTTTCTGGATGATAACCCGGTTTCCCTATTCGGTGACAAAACCGCATCCGGTATATACCGATCAGGGATCCCTGTTTCACTACATCACGGCTTATCCCTTTATCTTCGGGCTGCCGCTGGCCCTCTTCCTGTTGCTGGGAATCCTGGTCATGCTCAAAGATACGCTTTCACCGAACGAAAATGTTTCCCGGAGCAGGATGATTGAAATATGGCTTGTGATCGTACTCCCTTTCATCGTCTATTTTATATTTCATTCGCTGCTGTTCTGGCAGGCGAGCGGATACTCCACCGGACGTGTCAGGTTCATATCTGCCGTGACCCCGCTGGCCGCTGTGATCGCCTGGTGGGGTTATACCCTGGTGAACCGGTTCCTGCTGAAGAACTGGCTCCGGCTCCTTTTCTTCCTGGTTGTGTCGGTCTGGATCATTCTCACCAGTGTAAAACAGTACCCCATACCCCCGCCGCTCGGTCGCGAAGAGGTGGTCATTGTTGAGGCAACCGATTGGTTAACAGCATATCGCAAGCCGGAACAGCGGCTCTTCTACACCGATCCGAGAATCCCTTTTTACATGGGATTGAACGGTTTCGACAAGGAGGCGTGCAACTGCTCCTGGTATTTTATCCCGGCCGGCTTCCAATGGTTCCGCCCCGGGGATATCCTTATCTGGGAATCGCACTTCGGCCCCAATGAGTGCAACACGCCACTCGACACCTTCAAATACCATCCCGACTTCAGGCTGATCGGACACTTTGAGCCACCCCGACCACTTGTTACCCTGAAGAACCGGCTTTACGAGATCTATGTTTTTCAGCGAACAGCGCCCGGGATACGTTCCGACAACGACCTGTTGCTGGATTCTGTCCGAAATGCCAGGGTATCGGGTTTTGATTCCCTGTACCTGGGAGGGGTCGACTCCGTAATTATGGATAACCAGCGGGAATTCAGTCCGGGAGTATCGGTCGCAATTTCAGCATTGACCCCTGTCAGGAATAGACTCTGTGTCAGAACATCGGTAAACGTCTTCTCTGATTCGGCCTACGGCGAAAATCAGGCGGCGCTGGTTGTCAGCGTTACCGACAGTAACAAGATCATTACCTATAATCCGGTCTATTTCGACAAGCCTGCACTTATACCTGGTCAGTGGAATGAAGTGCGAATGACGGTCTGGCTGGAGGATATCCTCTCCGACCGTTACAAATTAAAGATTTACGTGTGGAATCCTGCCCGAAGAACCTTCGCCCTGAAGGACCTTAAAGGATACCTGATGGTACCACCTCCGGAGCAATAGTGTTACGAAGATGGCTCATAGGATTTCGTTGTTATTATTCGGTGCTTTATGCCTCATAATGCTCACGGTCGCTTTAAATACAGAAAGCATTTACGGCGGCAGCGACAGTATCAACCATTACTTCATTGCCCGTGAGGCTTTTCAGCAGCCATCCCTTTTCCTGGACCCCTGGGGTCGGCCAGCCTATACCATTCTGAGCGCTCCCTTCGCACTGCTGGGATATGAAGGGAGCATCCTGTTTAACGTACTGCTGGGATTGGCAACCGTATGGATGGCATATGGCATCGCCCGCAGGCTTTACCCGGAATCGTCATGGCTGGCCATGATGATGGTGGCTTTCACACCCATTTTTATGGTCATGCTGTACACAGCGCTCACCGAGATCCTTTTCGCTTTTCTGCTGGTTCTCGGCGTCTGGCTCTTCCTGGCGAAAAGATATATTACCGCTGCAATCGTCTGCTCATTCCTGCCTTTTGCTCGTACCGAAGGTTTTATCCTGCTGCCTCTCCTTATTTTTGCCTTCCTGTATACCCGGCAGTTCCGCTCGCTCCCATTACTTGCCACCGGGATCATAGTTTTTTCCATCGCCGGCATCCCTGTTTTCAAAGACCCATTCTGGGTTTTTACCCGATTCCCCTATCCTGTCGGCCAGCAGCATGAGGTCTACACCTGGTCTGGCTCCCTCTTTCATTTCCTTTTGCTGGCGCCTGAAATCTTCGGATGGCCCGTAACGATTTTCGCGGGCGCCGGGATCTTATTGCTGGGATGGAAATTTTTTACGGCCGGTCAAACTGAAAGGAGAGATATTGTTCTTCAGTGGCTGCTTATTATCCTTCCTTTCGTGACCTACTTTTTGCTTCACTCTTTCCTATATTGGCGTTCGATGGGGGGATCGGTCGGATTGCTGCGTGTCATGGCAGCGGTGGCTCCGCTGGCGGCTCTGGCAGCAATGCCGGCATGGGATCTGATCAACCGGCATCTTTTACCGCATTTCTGGATGAAAACTGCAGGTTTTCTGATCGTTTCCGCCTGGATCATCCATACCTGCCTATCCCTGTACCCGTTGCCTACTCCTCCCGATCCTGAAGAAAAGACGCTGCAGCGGGCAGTAAAGTGGATCAGAAACAACCATCCTGATGAAAGGCGGCTCTTTTACACCGACCTGAAAGTACCCTATTACCTTGGCACCACCCGCTACGACACATCATGCCGTTGCTACTGGTATTTTGGGTTGAACGGTCTGCAGGTTATCCGCCGAGGCGACCTGCTGATTTGGGACTCCCACTTTGGACCGAATGAAAATGCTGTCCCTTTCGATACCATCATGACACACCCGGAATTCCGGCTGCTGGGCTATTTCAAACCATCCCTTCCCTGGAAAACCCTGAACAACGAGCCTTATGAGGTATATATCTTTGAAAGAACATCCCCTGGGTATATGGCCGATAACGAGTACCTTCTCGATTCACTGAAAAAGAGTAATATCCTGGGTTACCGGCAAAAGCCAATCCGGGTGATCAATTTTGAAGCCGCTTTACCCGGTGTCAGGATGGATTTTGTCAATTCTCTCCGGGCAAACTCCGGTAAAAAATCGTTTCTGATGAACGAGCATATTGAATATAGCCCGGGTATCTTCAAACGTGTTGATTATATCACCGATCAAACCGACCACCTTTACGTCAAAGCATCGGTCAGTGTTTTTTCTGAATCAGGATTCGCCGATATCCATGCCGCTCTGGTAATATCCCTGATGGATGGAGAAAAACTGATCAATTATGATGCGGTCTACTTCGATGATCCTCCTCTTCCCGGCGGTCAGTGGAAGGAGGTGCACCTGAGCCTGTGGCTTGATAAGATCAGGTCAGGTGATTACAATCTTGGTGTGTATGTCTGGAATCCTGCACGCATGAAGTTTTTCATCGACGACCTCTCCGCGACAATGTTCATTCCTGGCAGCAATGAATGAAAACTATAAAGGAAGAAGATACCTTGCCGGGATTTTAATGGGGGCCACGGCCCTCTATCTTTTAATCATTGCCTGGCTGACCGAGGGATTCTGGGGCGGAACCGATAATATTGCCCATTTCAGCCTCGCACAGTACGCTTTCAAAGATCCTTCCCTGTTTTTTGATTCCTGGGGCAGACCACTTTATACGATCCTCAGTGCACCATTTGCCTGGTTCGGCCTGAAGGGCAGCCAGCTTTTCAATGTGATAATCGGGATATCAACTGCCTGGCTGGGTTATCTGACTGCACGCCGACTGCACCTGGAGCCTTCCCCGATGGCCATTATCCTTGTCGCATTCACTCCCATATTCACTGTGATGCTTTTCACGGCATACACGGAGATTCTGTTCGGTTTCGTGATGATCCTCACGGCATGGCTTTTCCTTAGCAAAAAGTACCTTCTATCGGCGCTGGTGATCTCGTTCCTGCCCTTCGCCCGGACCGAAGGGTATTTTCTTTTACCTGTTTACCTGGGCGCTCTGCTCTGCATGAAGCAATACCGTGCAGCGATGCTTCTCCCTGCCGGATTTGTCATAATACCCCTGGCCGGAATACCTTTCTTTAAGAGTTTTTTCTGGATAATCGAAGCTTTCCCCTATACTATCGGTAAGACCGGTGGATCTGCCCCCCAGGATGCATCACTCTTTCACTATATCCTTGTAAACAGGTTCATTTTCGGGTGGCCAATGGCGATCCTGATTCTTTCAGGCTTGTTGGTCATGATATTCAGGATTTACCAAAGAAACCAGGTAACCAGGCAGGTGGCTTTGCAGGGTTTACTGGTATTAAGGCTGAGATATGCAGCCAGATCGCGGGC